>JAUMYC010000031.1:1014-16495 GCA_030528845.1 Eubacteriales bacterium | reverse complement strand
GGTCTGTACTGGACTCGAACCAGTGACCCCATCGATGTGAACGATGTGCTCTACCAACTGAGCCAACAGACCAAATCGACAAGAGATATTATAGCAAAGGGGAGCGCGTATGTCAAGCCCGTTTGCAACTTTTTTTGCAAGAAAAACGCGCGGGGGAGAGCTTCGCTCCTCCGCGCGCTGTGTTTGTCCGAGGAATTCCGGCCTGTCGCTCAGGGGGCGACCGTTTGAGGCGTCCTGAGCGCCGTTTTTATTCGAGGATGATCGGCCGGAAGCATTCCGGGCGGTGGAAATCCGGCTGCGGGGCCGTGACGGGCGCCCATGTGCCGAAATGGGGGTGGATCGTTTCGTCGCAGCAATAGAAATTGCCCAGCATCTGCGCGCCGGAGGCGAGCTTCTGTCCGAAGACGGATTCGATATGGGACATGGGGATGGTGTAGCTGATCGCCCACCACGCGCCTGCGTGCATGGAGGCGTGGATGACGAATTCCTCCGGCAGCGCGTCCATCAGCTTGACGCGATCGCCTCTGCCCGGGCCGAGGCCCAGATGCAGCGTGCCCAGCGGGTTCATCTCCGCGTTGAAATAGCGCCTGTCCTGCTCCGGGAAGGGCATGAAGAAAAATTCCATGCAGCTGTCCACGCAGACCTTGCCGCCGATCTGCGTGCACTGCGCGCGGATGAGCGGCTCGTTGGCGTACATGAGCACATGCAGGCCCTTTTCGTTCCAGCCCACGCGCGC
This sequence comes from Eubacteriales bacterium, assembly GCA_030528845.1. Next base: position 15,759 of record JAUMYC010000031.1, on the reverse strand, counting down.
GTGCGTCTCGGGGCGATAGCCCTCGTCCGGCCAGACGTATTGGTCGATCTGCGCGTCGTTGAGCAGGGCGTAGGAGCCGCCGATCTCCCCGGGCGTGAAGACGCCGCTGAGCTTCATGCAGCCCATGCCCTCGGGCAGCTTTTTGACGATATATTCCATCCTGAACTTCCTCCTGTCAGCTCTGTTTTCTTTTTTTCTCTCCGGAAACAAGGAATGCGAGCACGCCGCCGGCGATGCTCACCAGCGCCATCAGCGTGAAATTCGCATGATAGCCCGGCACGAGGTTCTCGCCGATCTTGCAGGCCTCGACCACCGCGCCGGCAATCATCGGCCCGAGGAACATGCCCACGCCGTAGATGGACTGATAAAAGCCCATCGCGGCGCTGCGGCGCGAATCGGGGATGTTGGCGATGGCGTCGGCCATGGTCATGGGAATGATCAGGCCCATGCCGCAGCCAAAGAGCATCTGCACGAGAAACAGCTGCACGGGCGTGGCGGTCGTTCCGTAGAGGAAGCTGGCCGCGGCCACGATGGCAAAGCCGCCCGTGAGCAGGAAGCGCCGGCTGATCTTCTTTTCCAGAGCGCCCGTCGCGCGCGCGCAGATGGCGTTGGGCACGAGATAGGCCGCGGAGAGGAAGCCCAGCTGCGACGTGGTCAGCCCGATCACGCCCTTGGCCCAGTTCACCGTGAAGCCCAGCACCGTGCCCCAGCACACGAAATGAAAGATGGTGGACAGGGCCGTGCCGCACAGAAGCCGCCTGTCGCGCAGCACGCTGAGAAAATCGCGCACCGTCTGCCGCTCGCCCTGCGGGGGCAGGTCGCGGATCCTGAGCGTGACGCACACGCCCGCAACGCCTGCCGCAGCCGCCAGCGCAAAGGAGGCCCATTTGCCGACCTTGTCGGCCAAAAACGCGCCGAGGATCATCGCGGCGACCTGCGAGCCGTATTGATAGAAGGAGAGGCGGCTCATGGCCGCGCCGGTGTCTTCGTGGTCAAAGCAGGAGGAATACATGACCGAATAGGCGACCCATGTGGAGGCGGCCACGCCCGACATGCCGCGGAAAATCAGCGCGCCGACCTGATTGCGGCAGAGCATGAGCCCCAGCGCCGCGACCACCGACGCCGCCGCGCCCGCCACCAGAAAGGGCTTGCGGGTCTTTTTGATGTCGCTCCAGAGCCCCAGCGGGATGCGCAGGAGCATCTGCGTGAAGCCGTAGCTGCCCGTGATGGCTCCGATCATGACCGCGCTTGCCATCAGTTCCTCCTGCGCGTAGGCGGAGAGGAAGGAGGGGTAAGTGTATACGGAAAACCAGAGCAGGAACGTCGCCGCGAGCATCAGCCTCGCCGTTTGTTTTTTATCCATCGTTTTTTCACACTTCTTTCCATGCCGCTGTCCCAGTATTTTTAGTGTACCATATCCGGGGGCAAAGGTAAAGTTCCTGCAAAGCCCGAATGCGGATTAATTTGCTTCCGGGCGCACTTGACAGCCCTTGGCGAGGAGAGTAATATATAAAAGGTTTTTAAAAGGGTTTTGAAAAGTGTCGGGAGGTGTTGCGGTATGGCGACCTGCGGGACGATCCGCGACATGAACCTGAGCCGCATGCGCGAATACATGCTGTGCAACCGTCAGGTGCGCGTGGCGGACGCGGCGCGGGAGACGGAGATGAGCATCCCCACGGCGGCCAAGCTCATCGGCGATCTGGTCGAGTGCGGCGAGATGAAGGAAGTGGGCTGCTGCGCCTCCACGGGGGGCCGCTGCGCGATGGTCTACGAGATCAACCCGGCCTATCTTTCCTATCTGCTCCTGCGCGCGGAATACAGCCATTATCGCTATCAGGTGCGCGATTATGCGGGCGAATGTCTGGAGGACGGCGAATTCGAGGCGGAGACCTGCGCACTGGAGCATCTGGACAGCCTCATCGCGCAGATCCGCACGCGCAGGCCGAATCTGCGCGGCGCCTGCATGGGCATCAGCGCCCTCGTTTCGAACAACCGCGTGCAGCGCAGCATGCAGCGCTCGCCGCTGGTCGGGCTGGACATGCCCGGGCATATCCGGCAGATCACAGAGCTGCCGTTCATCATGGAAAACGACGTGAACACCGCTGCGCTGGCCTGCTGGAAGCAGAGCGGCCTGCAGCGAGGCTGCATCGTGTGCCTGTATAAGCAGGGCGTCGGGCTGGTGATCGACGGGCGCGTGTGGCATGGCCGCAACGGCCTGCCCGGAGAGATCGACATGTTCCGCCCGCTCAAGAACGCCAACCGATGGTCCGTGGATCACGACCCTTCCTATTATAATGCGTTCACCGCCGGCGTGTATGCCGTGACGCTGGATCCGGATAAGATCGTCATTTACACGCCCGAAGGCGAAGCCCCGTGCGACCCGCTGGCCATCCGCAAGCTGCTGGAGATGCAGCTCGCGCCGGATTTTGTGCCGGAGATCCACGTTTCCAACGCCTGGAACGAGGACTACTGGCAGGGGCTGGATATGCAGATGCGCGCGCGTCTGGGCATCGCCTGATCTGACCATATACAAAAGGAAAGGAGCTCCGCCGCCATGCAGATGCACGAAATGCACGCCGCGATCCCTTCGGAAGAAAAGAAAATGACGCAGTGGACGAAGTGGTCCATGCTGCGGGCTCTCGCCGCAGCCGGGCATGACGCAGACGCGTTTCGCCCCCTGCCCACCGAGTTTCTGCGCAGAAAGCTGCTCATCCGCGTTTCCACGCGCGAGGCGCAGCATTATCTGAACAAGACCGACACCTATATCCTCAACCGCTGCGCCGTCAAGCACGCCAGCGCCGACCGCTGGCTGCAGGAATGCAGCGGGCGGATCGCCTGCCATAAGGGCTTTCAGCATTTGAACGAAGCGGGCGAATGAAAAAGAAAACAAAAAACAAACAGGGCGGCGGGCTTTCCGAAAAAAGGGAAGGCCCGCCGCTTCTTTGCGCCGGAAAAAGAACGGGAGCGCCCCGCTTGGGGGCGCTCCCGTGTGAAGGATGCGGAAGGGATCAGTGCAGCTCCGGAAGGGACGCGGCGGCGACGGACTGGCCGACGCGGCGGGAGGACTCGTCCGGGATGTGCAGCTGCATCTTGGCGGCCAGTTCCGGGAATTCGGTGTCCAGAACTTCCTGCGCCTTGGCCAGCAGCAGAGCGCCGCCCTCGCCGGAGGTGACGCGGCCCATGATGAGCACGTGCTTGATGTCGTAGAAGCGGGCATAATAGGCCAGAGTGTAGCCGAAGTATACGCCGATGGTCTCGTAGATGCCCGGGGCGCGCTTGTCGCCCTCGGCCATGAGCTTCTGCACGACCTTGAGCTGCTCGGCCAGGCTCAGCTCCTTGTCCAGCTCGATGCCGGCAGCGGGAGCGAGCTTGATCACGCCGTCCTGCGAGAAGTACTTCACGCCGCAGCCGTAATCGCCGGACCATTCGTCCACCATGGCGCCGGTGTTGAAATCGACCGGAGCGAAGGCGAGCTCGTTGAGCCAGCCGGTGATGTTGCCGGCCATATCGACATAGCCGCCGGCCTCGCTGGTGCCCATGGCGATGCCCAGAACGCCGTTGTCGTTGAGGTCCATCGCGCCGGCGAGCGCGGTGACGTCGCCGTCGTTGGCCACTTCGATCGGGATGTTCTCGCCGATCTCCTTAGCCACGTTGATGTACATGTTCTTGGCGTGCTTTTCGAAATCCTCGTCGGAAAGCTTGAGGAAGAGGGAGGCGACCATGATGCGGTTGTCGATATAGACGCCGGCGGAGGAAACGCCGATGGCGTCCACGCGCGGCATATAGCTGGCCGCAGTCTTCATGGATTCGAGGATGCCCTGATACTGATAGTTCGGGTCGGTCGCGGTCTTGGGGAACCAGATGACCTCTTCGCTGTAGACAGTCTCGCCGTCGATCACGGCGCTGACCTTGCGGTCGGATCCGCCGGCGTCAAAGCCGATGCGGCAGCCTTCCAGATGGCGGCCGACGGTGGAGGAGCTCTCCTTGTCGGCGGGCGCGTCGGCGAGATCGGCGATGTATTCCACTTCGAACGGGCGCTCGTAGACGCGGGCCATGAAGCCGCGATCGAAATCGCGCGTGCCGCCGAAATCGTAGGTCTTTTTGAAATATTCGTAGACCGGCGCAGAGCCGCAGATGACGATCTTATAGCCGCCGCGGGCCCAAAGCAGAGTCTTGACGACGCGGTCGAGCACGGCGAAGTTCTTTTCGTCGTTGGTGCCGTCCTTGAAGATCTTGAGCTTCATGGTGGAGGTGTAGCCCTGGTTGCGCACGATGGCGACGACGATTTCCTGATTTTCGCTCGCGGCAACTTCGGCCTCATAGGCGCGCAGGACGAGCTCCATGGGCTGATAGGCGGGTTCGCATACGGCGGGGACCTTCAGAGATACGTTGAACATGGCGCATTCTCCTTCCGAATCGTTCGTTTGTTCGTATACGGGACGTTTTCAGGCGGTGTACTTGCAGCTGCCGCCGATGTAGGTGGCGAGGATATTGAAGTCGGCGTCGGCGATGATGACGTCGGCGTCCTTGCCCGGGCAGAGGGAGCCCTTTTCCTTGTCCGCGCCGATGGCCTCGGCCGGGTTCAGGCTGGCCATGCGCACGACCTGCCACACGGGCAGGGTGGTGTTGCGCAGCACATTGCCCACGGCGTTGTTGAGCTTGAGCACGGAGCCGGCGATGGTGCCGTCGGCCAGGCGGCATTCGATGCCCTTGACGAAGATGGGCTGACCGCCGAGGGTGTACTCGCCGTCCGGCAGGCCGCCGGCGCGGGTGCAGTCGGTGATGAGCACGAGCTTGTTGCCCTTGATCTCGGCCACGAGCTGGAACAGGCCCGGATGCACGTGGAAGGTGTCGGCGATGAGCTCGGTGGAGACGTTCTTGCTGCCCAGAGCCGCGGCGACGACGCCGGGATCGCGGTGGGCGAGGGGAGTCATGGCGTTGAAGAGGTGGGTGGTGTGGCCCACGCCCTTGGCGATGCCTTCCATGGCCTGCTCATAGGTGGCGCCGGTGTGGCCCATGGAGATCTGCAGGTCGGTGTCGCGGCGGATCTCCTCGATGACTTCGAGGTTGCCGGGCATTTCCGGAGCGATGGTGAACACGCGGATGACGTCGGCGTATTTTTTCAGGAACGCCGCGTCGGCGGGCTTGATATGTTCGCCGGCCTGCGCGCCCTTCTTGGAGGGGTTGATGAACGGGCCTTCGGCGTTGATGCCCAAAATCTGCGCGCCCTTATAATCTTCCTGTTCGCTCTCCGCGCGCAGCTCGCGCATCATCACGAAGACCTTTTCGAGCTCTTCGTAGGAGACGGTCATGGTGGTGGGCAGCCAGGAGGTGACGCCGTTTTTCACGACGCCTTCGCCCATTTTGCGGATGCCGTCGGCGCTGCCGTCGGAGGCGTCCTCGCCCAGGTAGCCGTGGATATGCATGTCGACCAGACCGGGGGCGACGTAATTGCCCTTCGCGTCGATCTTTTCGATGGTCGCGTCGTTGATGACCGCCTCGACGTCGCAGACGCCGGCGATCTTTTTGTCAAAGAGCAGAGCCTTGCCTTCGATCAGGCAATCGGGCATGACGATCTTACCGTTGATAATCGCTTTCACGCAGCAGTACCCCTTTCGCTATGTACAGGCGCAACCGCCCATATGTAGTTGATTCTATTATATCAGCCGCAGAGGTGTATTTCAATCACCCTACGCTCATTTTTATACCCCCGTCGGCTCGCATTGACGCGCGGGAGAGGCCGCTGCTATAATGAAAAGAGGGATATTTTTGTACGGGAAGGGAGAGGAGAACACCATGTCTGTCCGAAGCGGAGCCAAGGCGCTGATCGTGCGCGAGGGCCGCATTCTGCTCAACCGCTGCCGCCACGCCGACGGCCGCGTCTATTACGATCTGCCCGGCGGCGGGCAGAAGCAGCACGAGCCCCTCGAGGAGGCCGTCGTGCGCGAGGTGCTCGAGGAGACGGGTCTGCGCGTGCGCGTGCTGCGCTTCGCCGCGCTCAGCGAGGAGATCTACGCTGACCCGGAGCTGCAGCGGCGCTATCCGGACTATTCCCACCGCATGCTGCACATTTTCCTCGCCGAGGTCGTCTCCGAAGAGGCCTCGCCCACCGAAAAGGATTATTGCATGGAAGGGAGCGAGTGGGTGCCGCTGGAGGCAGTGAAGGAACTGCCCGAGCTCTGCCCGCGCGCGCTGAAGACGCGCCTTGCCGAAGTGCTTTCCGGCGAAGGGGCAGTTTTTCTCGGCACGGAGATAAACGAATGGAGCGAAGTATGACGCAGTATGTCTATCACGGCTCGCAGGAGAGCGGGATCGCCCGCCTTCGGCCCGTCTCCCCTCTGCACGGCTCGCCCGACACAAAGGTGATCTACCTTTCCGGTTCAGCGGCGTATTCCCTGTTTTACATCTGGGACGGGACGCACAACCTCACGCCGCGCAAACACGTCACCTGCGCCCTGAAAGACGGCGTCGTGCAGTATCAGGAGCAGTTCCCCGGCCAGCTGCGCGCCTTCTATCAAGGCGTGTCCGGCTATCTGTATCGGATCGAAAAGACCGATGACATGCGCCCGGTCGCAAACCGGGAGGATATGTGGGCGTGCATGCGGGAAGCGCCTGTCGCCAAGGCGGAATTCATCCCGGACGTATACGAGCGCATCATGCTTTATGTGCGCGAAGGCGTCGTGCGCGTCACGCAGGCTGACGACGATTTTCGCACGCAGCTCGACGAGCATCTTGCGCAGCAGATCTGCCGCGAGGGGCTCCTGCGCGCGCCCGATTCGCCGGACGCTCTTTTCTATGCGCGCTTTTTCCCGCGCGCATGGTCGCTCGCGCAGGAGCGGGAGAAATAGACCGCGCGCTCGTCAAGCCGCGCAGACGCGCGCGGGATAGATGGACTGCGTTTTGTTCATCATGCCCCCCGTGCAGCTTTTGTTCGTCAGGCCCGCCCGGCCGCCTGCGCAGGCGCGGAAGAAAACGCGCGACGAGGGCGGTCCCTCCGTTTGCTAAAAGCATGCGGAAGAAAACGCGCGGCGGTGGCGGATCCTTCCGTTTGCAAAAGCACGCCGAAGCAATCGCGCTCGCATGGGAAAAAGCACCTGAGAAAAATTTGCATAAGCTCTCCCGCCGCGCGGATACTAACAGGGCAACGCAAACGTAGTTCACAGGGGGGATCCAGAAATGAAGGCAACCGGAATCGTGCGGCGCATAGACGAGCTGGGCAGGGTCGTCATCCCGAAGGAGATCAGGCGCACCCTGCGCATCCGCGAGGGCGACCCGCTTGAGATCTATACCGACCACGACGGCGAGGTCGTGCTGAAGAAATACTCGCCCATCGGCGAGATCGCCGCCATCGCAAGGGATTATACCGATTCGCTCTATCGCTCGCTGGGGCATGTCGTGATCATCACCGACCGCGACATGATCGTCTCCTGCTCGGGCACCTCGCGTAAGGATCTGGCGGACAAGCCCATCGGCGCGGAGATCGAGCGGATCATCGCGCAGCGCCAGCCCGTGCGCCTCTGCGCGGCGGACGGCGCGCGCATGGTCGGCGTGACGCCGGAGGACGACGCCTCCGCATACAGCGCGCAGATCGTCGTGCCCATCCTCTCGGACGGCGACGTCATCGGCTCGCTGATCCTGCTGAGCAGAGAGCCGGGCGCGCGCATGTGCGAGACGGACCTGAAGGTCGCGGAGACGACCGCGGGTATCGTCGGCAGGCAGATGGAACAGTAGAATTGCAAAAAAGAGCAGCCCCTCCTGCAAAAAGGAGGCGGCTGCTCTTTTTGCGCAGGGCGGCGGCGCGGCATAACACGGAAGCGGTTGCGCGGCGCGGCCCGCAGTGCTATACTGCCGATATATGCTACAAACGGTCATGTTCGGAGGGATGCGGATTATGGGAAAGATCACCGTCGCGGGCCTTGGGTTTTCGCAGGAGAGCTTGACTCTGGGCGCGCTGCGCGCCGCGAGGGAGACGGGCAGGGCCATCCTGCGCACGGAGAAATGCGCTGCGGCGCAGCTCTTCCGGCAGGAGGGGATCGCTTTTTCGACGCTCGACGGCCTGTATGAGGAATGCGAGGATTTTATCGAGCTGAACGAGGAATGCGCGCGCGCCGTTGCGCAGGCGGCGGAGGAGGCCGATGTGTTCTACGGCGTGTTTGATCTGCGCGACGCCTCCGTGGGCGAGCTTCTGCGCCTGCAGCCGGATTGCCGCCTTCTGGCCGGGCCGCCGGAGGAGGGCGCGCTGTTCGCCTTTGCGCAGGAGGACGCGCTGCTGCTCAACGCCTCGGATTGGGAGGATTTCCGTCTGGACGCGTGGCACGGCGTGCTGCTGCGCGAGGTGGCCTCGCGCGCGCTGGCGAGCGAATGCAAGCTGAAGCTGGCGGACGTCTATCCGGAGGATATGGAAGTGCTGGCGCTGCTGCCCGGCGGCCTGCGCCGCATGCCCCTGTGCGATATGGACCGCATGGAGGAGGACGCCTACGACCACAGACTGTCCTTTTCCATCGAGCCCGTGCGCGATATCATGCGGCTGGAGCGCTACGGCCTGACGCAGCTGATGCAGGTGCTCGAACGGCTGCGCGCGCCGGACGGCTGCCCCTGGGACAGGGAGCAGACCCACGCCTCCATCCGGCAGGATCTGCTCGAGGAAGCCTATGAGGTGGCCGACGCGCTGGACAACGACGACCTGACCGCGCTGGTGGAGGAGCTGGGAGACGTGCTGCTGCAGGTGGCCTTCCATGCGCGCATCGGCTATGAGTGCAGCGAGTTTGACATGACGGACGTGGCCACGGGCATCTGCCGAAAGCTCATCAGCCGGCATGTACATGTCTTCGGCGAGATGAAGGCGGCCGATTCCACCGAGGTGCTGGAGCTGTGGCAGCAGGTGAAGATGGCCGAGAAGGGCCAGGAGACCACCACCGACAGCATGACGGCCGTGGCCAAGGCCCTGCCCGCGCTGACGAGGGCGCGCAAGGTAGCCAAGAGAGCCGCGGCGGTGGGCTTCTGCGCGCCGGACCTTGCCGGGAGCCTCGCGCATGTGCGCAGCGAGATCGACGAGCTGGAGGCCGAGCAGCCCGGCAGCGAGGCGGCGGAGATGGAACTGGGAGACCTGCTCTTTGCCATCGCGGACGCCGCCGTGCAGCTCAAGCTCGAGCCCGAGCGCGCGCTGGAAAAGGCGACGGAAAAGTTTATCCGCCGGTTCGGCGCGATGGAAGAAAAGATCCTGCGCGCGGGCGGCAGCCTGGAGCAGATGAGCCTCGCGCAGATGGACGCCGTCTGGGACGAAGTCAAGGCGGAGGAGAAGGCCGCGCGCGGGAAGGCATAAAATAAAGAGAAGGATAACAGATTGCTAAATTTTTCGCATGGCCGGGAATTGCTGCGAACCTGTGGTATACTAAGGTGAGAGAGCCGTGCTTCGGCTTGAAAAAACAGATATCCGGAACCCGCGCCTGCTGCGGCGCGGCATGCAGATACGGATCGACATCCATCATCACAAGGAGGAAAACAGACATGAATAAGGCTGCTTTGATCGCTGCTGTTGCAGAGAAGACCGCGCTGACCCGCAAGCAGGCCGGCGACGCGCTCGACGCGCTCGTCGCCACCATCACCGAAGAAGTCGCCAAGGGCGAAAAGGTGACCATCGTTGGCTTCGGCACCTTCGAGCTCAAGGAGCGCGCCGCGCATATCGGCCGCAACCCCGCCACCGGCGAGTCCATCGAGATCGCCGCGAGCAAGGCCCCGGTCTTCAAGGCCGGCAAGGTCTTCAAGGACGCTGTAAAGTGAGCCGCGGAAAATCCGGGGCTGGAGAGCCCGCCGTTCGTGCGAACGGCGGGTCTTCCTCTTCCATGCGCCTCGATAAATACCTCAAGGTCTCCCGGCTGATCAAGCGCAGGTCTGTGGCCAACGAGGCCTGCGACACCGGCCATGTCTCCGTGAACGGAAAGGAAGCCAAGCCCGGCACCGAAGTGAAGGCGGGCGATATCATCGCCATCCGCTTTGGCGAGAGGCTGACAAAATACGAAGTGCTCAGCGTCAGCGAACACGCCATGAAGGCGCAGGCGGCGGAGATGTACCGCGCGCTGGAGGGCTGAATGGTCTGGGCGGTGGTCGTTGCCGCGGGCAGAGGCGCGCGCGCCGGGTTCGGGGGCAACAAGGTGTTCCGGAAACTGGCCGGGACGACCGTGCTCACGCGCACGCTGCGCGCGCTGGAGCAAAGCGGCGCCTTTGACGGCGCGGTGCTCGTGCTGGCCGAGCATGAATTCGAACTGTATGAACAGACGGCGCGGAGCGAAGGACGCTGCGCGCTCGTTCGCGCGCTTGCAAAAGGGGGCGCGACCCGCGCCGAATCCGTTTGGAACGGGCTGAAAGCAGTGCCCGCGGAGGCGGAGATCGTGGCCGTGCACGACGGCGCAAGGCCGTTCGTCCCGCCGCAGGTCGTGCGCGCGACGGTCGATTCCGCAAGGGAATACGGTTCGGGCGTGATCGCCACGCCGGTCGTCGATACGGTGAAACGCATCGACGAAAACGGCATGGCGGCGGATACGCCGGACAGGGCTTCCCTGCGCGCGGTGCAGACCCCGCAGACCTTCCGCTTCGGCGAGCTGATGCGCGCCTACGAAACGGCGTTTGCGCGCGGCGAAAGTGCGACGGACGACGCCTCCCTCTACGAGCGGCACATCGGCCCGGTGCGTCTGGTGACGGCGGAGGGCGCGCAGAACAACAAAAAGCTCACCACAAAAGAGGATTTTTGGGAAGCGGAGAAGACTATGCAGAAAATGCGCATCGGCACGGGCTACGACGTGCACAGGCTGGTGGAAGGGCGCAGGCTCGTGCTCTGCGGCGTGAAGATCCCCTATGAAAAGGGGCTGCTGGGCCACAGCGACGCGGACGTGGCGCTGCACGCGCTCATGGACGCGCTGCTCGGCGCGGCTGCCATGGGCGATATCGGGCAGCTCTTTCCGGACAGCGACCCGGCCTACAAGGGGGCCGATTCGCTGAAGCTGCTCGGGGCCGTGCGCGAAAGGCTCGCCGAACAGGGCATGCGGCCGGGCAATGTGGACGTGACCATCGTGGCGCAGCGGCCAAAGCTCCTGCCCTATAACGCGGCGATGCGTGAAAACGTGGCGCGCGCGCTGGGGCTTGCGCTTGCGGACGTGAGCGTGAAGGCCACCACCACCGAAAAACTCGGCTTTGAGGGCGAAGGGCTGGGCATCTCCGCACAGGCCGTCGCCGTCGTCTATCAGGAGATTTGATCGGGACATCCCCCCGAAAGGAGATACACAGGCTATGGAAAATATTCTCAGAGACCCGTCCCTCGCTTCGGCGGGCATGGACAAGATCAACTGGGTGCGCGGAAGGATGCCGCTTCTGAATATGCTCGAGGAGCGCTTCCGCAGGGAAAAGCCCTTCGCGGGCCTGCGCGTGGCGATGTCCATCCATCTCGAGGCCAAGACCGCGCGCCTTGCGCTGCTTTTGCAGGAGGGCGGAGCCGAGGTGCATGTCACCGGCTCGAACCCCCTCTCCACGCAGGACGACGTGGCCGCGGGGCTGGCCTCGCAGGGCCCGCGCGTGTGCGCATGGCACGCGGCGAGCGACGAGGAATATGAAGAGCATATCCTCGCCACCCTCTCCTGCAAGCCGCATATCGTCATCGACGACGGCGGCGATCTGGTACACGCGCTGCACGAAACAAGGCCCGAATACGCCGAGCATGTCATCGGCGGCTGCGAGGAGACGACCACCGGCGTGCATCGCCTGCGCGCCCGCGCCGAAGAGGGCAAGCTGAATTTCCCGATGGTGTGCGTCAACGACGCGCAGATGAAATACATGTTTGACAACCGCTACGGCACCGGCCAGAGCGTGTGGGACGGCATCAACCGCACCACCAACCTCATCGTGGCCAGCACGACCGTGGTCGTGGCCGGCTACGGCTGGTGCGGCAAGGGCGTTGCCATGCGCGCGAAGGGCCTTGGCGCGAAGGTCGTCGTGACGGAGGTCGACCCCGTGCGCGCGGTCGAGGCCGCGATGGACGGCTTCTCCGTGATGCCCATGGCCGAGGCGGCCAAGGTGGGCGATCTGTTCGTCACCGTGACCGGCTGCCGCGACGTCATCACATGGGAGCATATGCTGACGATGAAGCACGGCGCGATCATGTGCAACGCGGGCCATTTCGACGTGGAAGTGGACGTGGCCGGGCTGCGCAGAAACTGCGTTTCCAGCCGCACCGCCCGCAAGAACATCGAGGCGTTCGTGCTGCCCAACGGCAAAGAGATCTGCCTGCTGGCCGAGGGCCGTCTGGTGAACCTCGCCGCGGGCGACGGGCATCCGGCCGAGATCATGGACATCAGCTTTGCGCTGCAGGCGCTCTCTGCGGAATATCTGGTAAAGAACGCCGCGACCCTTGCCAAGGACGTGCAGGAGGTGCCCGGCGAGATCGATCAGGCCTGCGCGCGCATGAAGATCGAGGCGATGGGCTGCGCTATCGATACCCTCTCCGACGAGCAGTATCGCTATCTGCATTCCTCGGGGGTGTAAAGGGTGAAGATCTGCATCAAAAACGCCCGCCTTTGGACGGGCGAGGCCGAATTTGCGCGCGGCTGCGTGCAGGTGGAAGGGAATCGCATCGTCTACGCGGGCGAGGAAGCCCTCGCGCCCTGCTTTGCGGCGGAGGAGACCATCGACGCGCAGGGCGGCATCGTGACTCCGGCCTTCTATAATTCCCACAGCCATGCCGCCATGACTCTGCTGCGCGGCGCGGGCAGCGACAAGCCGCTGATGGACTGGCTGGGCGTGATCAACCCCATCGAAGACCGGCTGAGCGACGAGATCGTCTATGCGGGCAGCATGGCCGCCTGCATGGAGATGCTGCGCCGGGGCTGCGTCTGCTTCAACGATATGTACATGTTCATGGAGGCGACGGCGAAAGCCGCGCGCGACACGGGCATGCGCGCGCTGCTCGGGCGCGGGGTCGTTTCCGAGGACAGGCTCGAGAGCAATATCGAACTGTTTGAACATTGGCACGGCAAGGCCGAGGGGCGCGTCCGCGTCGCCATCACGCCCTATGCCGAATACGGCGTGAGCGAAGAACTGTACAGAAAATGCGTCGACGCGGCGCAGCGGCTGGACGCCGTTCTGCACACGCATGCGAGCGAGACGGAATACGAAGTGCAGGCCTGCCGCGAGCGGCACAGGGGCCTGACTCCCGTGCGTCTGCTGCGCGAAATGGGCATGTTTTCCCGCCATTGCGTGGCGGCGCACTGCGTATGGGTGGACGACGAGGAGATCGATATCCTGGCCGAAAACGGCGTGTATGTCTCCCATAACCCGGCCAGCAACTGCAAGCTCGGCAGCGGCGTGGCTCCGGTCGTGAAGATGCTGGAGAAGGGCGTGCGGCTCTCTCTGGGCACGGACGGCGCCGCCAGCAACAACGGGCTGGATATGCTCGCGGATCTCAGGCTGGCGAGCCTTCTGCAGAAGGCCGTGCAGCGCGACGCTTCCGCCCTGAACGCGAACGCTTCTCTTTCCATGGCGACGCGCGGCGGCGCGCTGGCCTGCGGCCTCGGGGACGCGGGTCTGTTGAAGGAAGGATATCTGGCCGATCTGGTCATTTTCGACGCGCAGGCCGAAAACCTGCTGCCGGTGTTCGACGTGCCCTCCGCCGTCGTGTTTGCCGCGCAGGGGCTCAACGTGCGCATGACCATGGTCGACGGCCGCTTTGTGTACCGCGAGGGCGTTTTCCCGCTCTTCGACGCGGACGCCGCGCTTGCCGCGGCGCGCGAGGCCTCCCGCGTGCTCCTTGGCTGAAACGATAAACGAACAACGGCCGCCTCTGCTCCATTTGGGAACAGGGGCGGCCGTTTTGTTTGCTTGGGGGTTCAGCTTGTGTGGTGGCGGCGGAATTGTTCGGCGACGAACGCATAGCGGCTGCGGCTGATGGGCAGCTCTTCGCCCGAATGCAGCACGACGCGCATGCGGGTGCGGTCTATGCTCGCGATCGCATCGATGCGCACGAGGAAGGATTGATGGATGCGCACAAACGGCGCATCCTTGAGCGCAAGCTCGATCTCGCTCAGCCGTTTGGTCTGGGAAAGCGGCGGCTGGTCGCCCGCGAGATGGATCGTCACCCGATGGCCGGAGGAGGAGAAATAAAGGATCTCCCTGTGCGGGATGTGCTGCCTCTGCGCACGCCGTTCGAGAGAATAGACGCCGTCCTCCCGGCGGTAGAATTGCATAAAATGGGCGAGGGTGCTGTCGATCTGCGCGTCCGAGGGCCGTCTTGGCAAAAAGCCGATGGGCCGATAGGGGAACGCCTCGGCCATGCGCTCCGTTTCGTCGGAAAGGAAGACGAGCTCTGTGAGCAGGTGCTGGCGGCGGATCTGCGCGGCGGCGGAAAAGACCTCGTCCGCGCCCGTGTGCAGATCCAGAAAGGCAAGGTCTGTCTGCCCGGCCTGCAGCGTGCGCAGCGCACAGCGTTCGCTCCTGTGCAGGCACAACTCAAACGACAGGCCCGGCCCGGAAAACACCCTGCCAAGCTGCGCGCGCAAGGCCTCCGCAAGAGAATTGTCATTTGTCCACAACAGAATGCGCATGATGCCGAACTCCCCTTTTGAACCCGTTTCCGATGTATTTTGTTTCGATTTTATGTCGTTTTATCCGCTTGTTTATCGTTTTTTTTTTTTTTTTTGCAAGGAATCAATTAATTTATAAAAAAATTATTAAATATATCCTTCGTAAAATAAATTGTCGTTT
>JAUMYC010000031.1:0-1004 GCA_030528845.1 Eubacteriales bacterium | reverse complement strand
AAACCGGAACAATGCTGCCGCGGGGCGCGTCCAACACAGCAAACGCACAGGGGAGGACGGCGGAATGAAAAAATATGCAATGGCGTTTTTGGTTTTGTGTGTGCTGCTGCAGTCGGCCGGGGCCGAACAGGCGGGCGCGGAGATGATCTCCGTCCATGAGCGGGCCGTGCTCGTCGCGGGCGGGCAGCAGGCCTATCCGGCGCGGCTTACCCTCGCAGACGAAACGCAGGACGAGCAGGAGCTGCTCACGGCGCTGCTGGGCGAGGGAGCTGTGCAGGCGGAGGAAGGCCTGTGGCGGGAGGACAAGGCCGGCGAGGTCTGGGAGATCCGGACCGTGCGCAGGGAAGCGGACGGCACGCTGCGGTACAGCGACCCGTGGGTCGCCGGCGAGCGCGGCGCGGAATACGAGCCGCCCAAGCTGGAGCGCACGCGCGGGGAGGCGCTGGAGCTTTGCCGCACGCTGCTGAGCGGGCTGTTGCCGGAGGAATCCTTCGCGCAGGAGAGCGGCTGGGTCGAGATGCTCGAGCGCTGGAACGGAGAAGAGGACTTTCTCCTGACCGACGAGCAGTACGACGCCTTCTGCCGGGAGATGCGCACCATGCGCTTTCAGTTCCCGCCCATGGCGGGCGGCCTGCCCGTGCTGGATGCGGGCGTCAGCGCGACGGTGGGCGTGAACGGCGTCGCCTCGCTGACGGTCGACCCGCGCAGCTTTGTTCCCGCGCAGGAGACGGCGGAGCTGATGCCGCTGGAGGAGGCCGTTGCCCTCGCCTGCACGACCCGCAGCGCGCCGGCGGTGCTGCTCTACGCCGCGCCGGTCTATTCCAACAGAGTCAGCGGGAGCGACGAATATAACCTGAGCTGGTATCTCGTCACCAACAGGGGCAGCTATGTGGTAGACTGCGTGCTGGACAGGCATGTCTGCGACAGCTGGGAATATTGACATCGACCTCTCTTCTCCCTCCTATATGGGGCGGGCGTGCGCAGGCCGTTCGTCCCGCTTTTTG
>JAUMYC010000207.1 GCA_030528845.1 Eubacteriales bacterium | reverse complement strand
CTTCACCTGCATCGTGCGCATCACCGTCAGCGCGGAGAACAGCGGCGCATCCTTCGTCTCCGGCTGCGCGCCCACGAGGATCAAAACGCCGTTTTTTTCAGCAGCGCGGCGCTCTCCGCGCCGGAAGCGCGCCGCAAAGAGCGACTGCATGCGGCTGAGGATATTGAGCGCAGGCCCGCTGAGAGAGGAATACCAGATGGGAGAGGCGATGACGATGTTGTCGCATTGCTCGTGAAAGCGATAGACGGACTGCATATCGTCGTTGATCGCGCAGCCAGGCTGTGTCCAGCAGCGGCGGCAGTCTATGCACGGCGAGATCGCGTCCTTCCGGGAGACGATCATCGTCTCGCCGCTGAGTTCCTGCAAAAAAGCGTCGAGCAGCGCCTGCGTGTCGCCGTCGGGCCGCGTCGCTCCGTTGATGACCAGCGTTTTCATCCTTCCGCCTCCTCTTCGTATTGCCGTTCGTTCTACCGATCGACCGCCTGATCGACCAGCGCCTGCAGCTGTTCCTGCGTTTCGCCGTCGCGCATTTTCCTGTAAAACACGACCAGCCTGTCATCCTCAATGCAGGTCGAAAGCGCGAGCAGAGCATCCGCAGGCTCTACGTCCACGGGAATGTCAAACAAAGACCGCCTTCGAAGCTCGCTGATGTACTCCTCAAACGCTTCTGCGTCGGAAAAGCCGGGCTTGCCGACGTACGGGAAAAAATCCTTGCTGCTCTGGTCCGGGTTTACGCGCAGCACGGCAAAGACAACATAATTTTCAGCTTCATAGAGCGTGCTGAATTGCGCGAAGGGATGATTTTTCACCACCGGCAGCTTGTTATAGCTGGATAAAATGCCGAACATGCTGCTGTCGTGCATATTATGCCCGTGGATGACCAGCTTCTGCGTCTGTTCGGTCAGCGGATGATACTCGTCGAGGAAGAGCGTGCCGCCCTTATCCTGTTTGCCGCTGAAGTTCCTGTCGAGATAATAGACGTTATCGCGGTAGACCACAGGCAGGTTGACCACGCCCTTGATATACAGCCAGCCGATCAGATCGTTGTTTTGCTGATAGAGCTCTGTGATCCTCTGCGAAGGCGTGCCGCTGAGCCGACGAAAGGAGGCCGGGAGCTGCGGACCCGGGCTCGGCTGAGGGGTGGGGAGCGTTTGCGGCTCGGGCGTCTGGGCGATCAGCAGCTCGGTTTCGTTCTGCGCAAAAGCGGCTGCATATTCCGCGGCCAACGTTTCATTCTCTCTCCTGCGCGCAGCCGAATCGACCGCATAATCGATCAGCAGCACAATGCTGACGACAGCTGTCGTCAAAAAGAACAGAAAGGGGATGAACCTGCGCAGATCGATCCTGTAGCCGAGGATATGCAGTTTTCCGGATGTAAATCGGCGGCGGCGTCCTCGCCTGCTGCGCTGCATGCCTTAAGGCCTCCTTCGTTGAAAAGCAATGCCCTGCGTCTTCGGCAGGGCATTGGCTTTGCGTTTTGACAATCCGTTTTATCGGGACTTTTTTACTCTCTGCCTGCACAGGCCGAGCATGCCGACAAGAGAGAAGGCCAGCATCGCAAACCAGAGCGCGAGGTTGGCGCTGTCGCCCGTCGCCGGGATCTCGGGATCCACCGGGACGACCGGCGGCACAATGGGCTCGTCCGGCTTTTCTTCCGGGTTCACCGTCCGCCAGAGCTGCGTGCCGTAGAAGGGGTTTGCCGTGCCGATCACCAGATGATCGTCGGTCTTTTCAAAGATGCGCAGGCCGTGGTTGAATTCGTCGCCGAAGCCGTCCGTCGTCACCGGCACGATGTGCACGCCGCCGTCCTGCGTGTGGCTGAGCTCAAAGAGATCGAAGCCGGGCTCGGATTCGGCAAAATACTCCATCGAGCTGAGAAGGCCGTAGAGGTTCTGTTCCGTGCCTATGCTCAGCAGCACCTTATAAAGGGTCTGCACGTTCTCGGGAAGATACGGCATGATCGCCTGCAGCTGCGCAAGGAGCTTGGCATAATCGGCAGCGAGCGCCGCGAGCAGCTCCGGATCGATCTCCCCGTTCATGTTGGCGATGTAGGTATGGTAGAAGAGGTCGAGATTGTTGTTGAGCTGATCGAGCTTCTGCAGGACCTGCGCAGAGAGCTCCTTGGAGCTTGCGCGCAGCTCGATCAGTTCGTCGATCTGCTCTTCGGTCAAAGTGATGTTCTCGCTGAAGACGCGGGTGCGCGCAGAATTGCGCATGCTGACGTTCTCAGCCGCCTGCAGCACGATCTCGCGCTCGCTCATGCGGGATTTCGTATTCGCATTGAAGAGCAGTTCTACGAGGATCTGCACATAATTGATCTGATTTCGCCATTCTTCCTCGCTCATATCGAACATAGCCCCGTTGAGCATGAACACGACAGGGCGCAGGAATGTGCTCAGATCGCAGGTGGAGATGTAGAGCTTGCCGTCCATGTCCGTTATCTGCCAGGTATACTGGTTCAGATGGCTGCCGTAGCCGTCGAGGGTGTCGGAGGTGTAGCCGGAGCCGAGGCCGGAAAGGCTGGTGGGGAAGGCAGTAGTCGGATCGCCGACCACTTTTTCGATCCTGCCATTCTTGTCCATGCGATACAGGCACAGGGACTGCTCGAGGTTGGTGGCGATGCCCGTAAAGTTCTTGGTGAAGAGGAAGTTCTGGAGGACGCCCGCAGAATCGTTGTATTCGCCGATGTAGAGATAATCGTCAAAAACGTACAGAGTGCAGGCTGCGGCGCTCAAGCGCTCGGCGTCCAGACCGAAGGGATATTTCGCGCCGTCCGCCGGGGCGCCCGCCAGCACAGACCACGTCCAGCTGCTGCGCACAGTGGGGTCGCCGCTGCATTCGCCCTTGACGATGGCATAGTTCTGCATGGTGCCGGTCTGCGGGTTTTTGTTGCTCGGGGAGCCGGTGCTCAGAACGACGTAGAGATCGTCGTTATACTCGATGACCTGATAAATACCGCCGCCGCCGTGGGAATCGCTGCGCTTGTAGGCGGGGTAATTGAACAGATCGTCCATGTCGGCGATGACGGAGAAGCTCTCCTTACCGGCGGAGGGATTTTTCGAAGCGGTGAGGAACACGCCGTCCGTATCAAGACAGCCGGCGATCAGCGTGTTCTTGTATTCGCCGATGGCGCGGGTGGACGTGAACACATTGTCTGCGATCAGCTGCTTGAAGCCGACGACATCCACGCAGTCATACACGCAGGTGATCTTATCATTGTTGGCCGGATCGACCTCATAGATGCAGGGGAAGCCGTTCTGCATGTTGATGGCGCTCTGGATCTCCGCGTTCGTCAGGCCTTTGTTCATATCGAGGACCATACCGACAAAATAGAATTTGCCGTTGAATTCTATCGCATCGCGGAACGTGGGCATGATGCCGTTCTTGTCGCGCGAGAGCAAAATGACAGTCTCGCCCGTTTTGACGTTAAATTTGAAGAGAATGCCGCCGCCGTGCACGCCGTCGGGCTCGCCCATATACATATGGCCGTTCCAGAGAGCGTTGATGACCGCGCGGGTCACATCGGCGTCCAGCCCGCCCAGACCGAGACGTACGAGGTTATGCGCGCTCAGGCCGCCGTACATGGTGTTGATGTACACCCAGTCGCCATAGGAGACGGAGGCGTAGCTGTAGGAATGGCCGCGGTCGCCCTTTCCCTGTTCGCTCACGCCCGGCACATACGGCGCGACGCTGCCGCCGCCGATATAGTCCACCACGCCGTCGGGCTGCTCGACAGGCGTGTCCCTGTGCGAGATCTTTTCAAAGAGCATCCCGTTTTTTGCGGTATAAGTATACGGGTATTCCACAGCAAGGGCACTGCAAACACAGGGCATAAGGATGGTCAGCATCAGGAGCAGGGCAAGCGCGCGTCTGTTCATTTCATACATTCTCCTACCGTTATGTAATAACCCCAGACAGTTTATACCAAAATATCAAACTTGATTATACACTGAAAACAGACCGATGTCTACGAATATATATAACGAAAATATTTATAATTATTACAAAAATATAAATAAACAAAACTACAATTGAAAGAATTAAAAAATGCG
>JAUMYC010000030.1:11023-16602 GCA_030528845.1 Eubacteriales bacterium | reverse complement strand
AGGTGCAGGGGCAGAGCCCCTGCACAGGTGCGGCGCCGCAGCGCCGCGCAACGGGGGTGCAGGGGGCAGAGCCCCCTGCCTTCTCTCCCTTATGCCTTCCAGACGGAGATCTTGGCGTCCTCGCCGTTGATGGACCATTCCTTGCAGTAGCAATCCTCGGGCGCTTCGCACTCGTTCATGCTGACGCACAGCACGGCGTTCTTGATGGTCTCGCAGCCGTTGGTGAGCACGCACATGAGCTTCTCGCCGGCCTTGCAGCACACGCCGATGCGGTCAGTCACGTCAAAGCCCGCTTCCTTGCGCATGGTCTGGATCTTGGAGATCATTTCGCGCACGAAGCCCTCTTCGATCAGCTCGGGCGTGAGGGTGGTGTCGAGAACGACGGTCACGTCGCGGTCGCTCTGCGCCACGAAGCCTTCCCTGCGCATCGGCTCGATGAGGGTGTCCTCCTTGGCCAGCTCGACGGGATTGCCGTCCACTTCAAACTTCAGCATTTCGCCGCGCTCGAAGGTGTCGACCACCTCGTTGCCGTCCACTTCCGCCAGATACGCGCCGATGCCCTTGAGGAGCTTGCCGTACTTCTTGCCCAGCGTGCGCAGCTGCGGCTTGATCTTGTAGGTGGTGAATTCGCGCGCATCGTCCACAAAGCGCACTTCCTTCACGTTCAGCTCGTCCGCGATCAGCTCGGCCGTCTTTTCGGAGAGCTTCTCGCCGCGGATGTAGAGCGCCTTTGCGGGCTGGCGCACCTTCATGTTCGCGTCGGAGCGGCAGGCGCGGCCCAGCTGCACATAGGAGATGACGTTTTCCATATCGGCTTCCAGCTCCGGATCGACCATGGACATGTCCGCGGTCGGGAAATCGCACAGGTGCACGGAGATGGGCGCGCCCGGCACATTGTTCACGACCAGGTTCAGATACATGCATTCGGCCAGATACGGAGTGAAGGGCGCGATGAGCTTGGACAGGGTGACCAGCGTGGTGTAGAGCGTCTCAAACGCGGCCAGCTTGTCGCCCTCCATGCCCTTGCCCCAGAAGCGCTCGCGGCAGCGGCGCACATACCAGTTGGACAGCTCGTCCGTGAAGGCGGCGATGGCGCGGGCGGAATCGGTGATCTTGTAGACGGCCAGATTTTCGTCCACGGTCTTGGTCAGGGTCTGCAGCTTGCTCAGCAGCCACTTGTCCATCAGCGAGAAATCCTCCGGCTTGGCCTTTTCGTTCACGGGGTCGTAATTGTCGATGGACGCATACAGCGTGAAGAAGGCGTAGGTGTTCCACAGCGTGCCCATGAACTTGCGCTGGTTTTCGGCCACCAGATCGGTGGAGAAGCGGCTGGGCAGCCACGGAGAGCCGAAGGTATAGAAATGCCAGCGGATGGCGTCGGCGCCGGTGACGTCGATGACGTCCCACGGGTTGACGACGTTGCCCTTGTGCTTGGACATCTTCACGCCGTTTTCGTCGCCGACATGGCCCAGAACGATGACGTTCTTGAACGGCGCGCAGCCGAAGACGAGGGTGGAGATGGCCTCGAGCGTATAGAACCAGCCGCGGGTCTGGTCGACGGCCTCGGAGATGAAATCGGCCGGGAAATGGCTCTCGAAGATGTCTTTGTTCTCAAAGGGATAGTGCCACTGCGCGAAGGGCATGGAGCCGGAATCGTACCAGCAGTCCACCGTCTCGGGCGTGCGCTTCATCGCGCCGCCGCAATGCGGGCAGTGCAGGTGTACCCGGTCGACATAGGGCTTGTGCAGCTCGATATCGTCCGGCACGTCCTCGCCCAGCTCCTTGAGCTCGGCGATGGAGCCCACGCAGTGCAGCTTGCCGCAGTCCTGGCAGATCCACACCGGCAGCGGGGTGCCCCAATAGCGCTCGCGGGAGATGCCCCAGTCCACCACGTTCTCCAGCCAGTTGCCCATGCGGCCTTCCTTGAAGGTCTCCGGGATCCAGTTGATGGAGCGGTTGTTGGCGATGAGCTGGTCCTTCACGGCGGTCATGCGGATGAACCACGTCGCGCGCGCATAGTAGATCAGCGGGGTGTCGCAGCGCCAGCAGAAGGGATAGTCATGCTCGAACTCGGCGGCGCGCACGAGGGTGCCGTCCTTTTCCAGCTGCTCGAGGATGAGCGGATCGGCCTGCTTGACGAAGGTGCCGGCCCACGGGGTCTCTTTGGTCATGCGGCCGGCGTTGTCCACCAGCTGCAGGAAGGGCAGGTCGTTGTCGCGGCCCACGCGCGCGTCGTCTTCGCCGAAGGCGGGCGCGATATGGACGATGCCGGTGCCGTCGGACATGGTGACGTAGCCGTCCGCGCACACGCGCCAGCCGGGCTTGTCCACATGCTGCTTGGCAAAGGCGAACAGCGGCTCGTATTCCATGCCGACCAGATCGGAGCCCTTCATGGTCTTCACGTTCGTGATCTTCTCGCCCGCGCCCTCGCCCAGCACGTTTTCGATCAGCGCCTCGCCCATGATGACGGTGCGGCCTTCGTATTCAAACTCGGCGTAGGTCTCGTCCGGGTTCACGCACAGGGCCACGTTGCTCGGCAGAGTCCAGGGGGTCGTCGTCCAGGCATAGAGATACGTGTTTTCGCGGCCCTTGACCGGGAAGCGCACAAAGGCGGATTTCTCCTTCACGCTCTTGTAGCCCTGCGCCACTTCGTGGGAAGAGAGAGCGGTACCGCAGCGGGGGCAGTAGGGCACGACCTTATAGCCCTTGTAGAGCAGGCCCTTGTCGAAGATCTGCTTCAGGGACCACCACACGGACTCGATGAAATTGTTGTCATAGGTGATATAGGGGTTGTCCATGTCCGCCCAATAAGCCACGGCGTCGGACATCTCGCGCCATTCGTTGGAATATTTCCAGACGCTCTCCTTGCAGGCCTTGTTGAACGGCTCGATGCCGTACTGCTCGACCTGTTCCTTGCCGTCCAGGCCCAGCAGCTTTTCCACTTCCAGCTCGACCGGCAGGCCGTGGGTGTCCCAGCCGGCCTTGCGCAGCACGTGCTTGCCCTTCATGGTCTGATAGCGCGGGATCAGGTCCTTGATGGAACGGGTCAGCACATGGCCGATGTGCGGGCGGCCGTTGGCCGTCGGCGGGCCGTCGTAGAAGGTGAAGGTGTCTCCGCCTTCGCGGTTGTCGATGGATTTCTTGAAGATCTCGTTGACCTTCCAATACTCGCGCACCTGTTTTTCGCGGTCGAGGAAGTTCAGCGTGTTCGGCGCTTTCTCAAACATGGCTATTCTCTCCTTTTCAGGTTGTTGGCATGGTACGGGGGATACGTTGTGTCAGGGGCTCTGCCCCCTGACGTAGGAGACGCACGAGGGGACTCCGTCCCCTCGACCCCTGCTTGGGGGAATCATTCCCCCAAGACCCCTCAATATGGGGTTGAAAAAAATATATAGCATCGGTTTTCCACCGAAAACTAACGATTGTCCGCAATCCCCCAAGACGGGATTCTCAAGGGAAGAATTCCCTTGAGCGGGGTTTCCAAAGGGGCAGCGCCCCTTTGGGGGCCTCCTCTCGCGTACAAAAAAAGCCTTCGTCCCGAAAAAACGGGACGAAGGCTTGCAAGCAAGCATCCGCGGTACCACCCGGCATTGCCGCACACAGCGCGCGGCCACCTTGCACGCACAAGCGTTTTTTACAACGCGATATGCGACCCCGCGCTATCGGGCGGGCCCCGTCGCGGCCTACGCGCGCCCAACGGGGCGTTTCAGCCGGCCTCTCCGGGGCGATCCCCTCCGAACGTCTGCCCTCCGGACTTGCACCATACTCCGGCTCGCTCTGCGGCTGCTGTTCGGGGCGTTCCCCTTCAACGAGTTTCCTATTCTGCTATCCTCTATTATATCAGCCATTTTCCCTTCCGCAAGCCCCTTCCCCAAACTTTTACGAAACAGCTCTTTTTCACACTATACGACAATTCTTTACAACCCAAAGTCGGTTTTACCATCAAAATTAACCCAACCTGCCCCGTAACCTATTGCAAAATGAGGCCCGAAGTGATAAAATAATGGGCGTGCATTCAGAGCATGGAGGTGAATGATCTTGCCGAATATTAAGTCCG
The DNA here is from genome assembly GCA_030528845.1 of Eubacteriales bacterium. Next base: position 12,545 of record JAUMYC010000030.1, on the reverse strand, counting down.
CCATCAAGCGCGTGGAGGTTACCAAGAAGAAGAACCTGCGGAACCGCATGGTGAAGTCTGCCATGAGGACGACCGTGAAGAAGTATGAAGCCGCTCTCGCTGCTGGCACCGCCGACGCGAAAGCTCTCTCTACCGTTCAGGGCGCCGTCGATAAGGCCGCGACGAAGGGCGTTATCCATAAGAACGCCGCGAACCGCAAGAAGGCTCGTCTGGCCAAGCGTCTGAACAAGGCTGCCGAATAATTCTTCGCAGTTTTCCGACGTAAAACATCCTATAACTTTATCAAAAAGGGCGCAGTGCTGCCATATGGCCGCTGTGCTTTTTTTGCGCTCGGGCGCATCAAAAGAGGGAGCCATGCTTTTGCATGGCTCCCTCTTTGTCCTTTGTGCGCGTGCCGGGCCGGGGTGCAGGGGCGGAGCCCCTGCCGGGGGAGTCCGGAGGGGGGCTCCCCTCCGGCGAGGGTGCAGGGGCGAGGAGCCCCTGCCTCCCCCGCCCCGCTCATTCGATATCCAGCTCCGGCGGCACGTCGATCTCGTCCGAGACGTATTTCCCATTCTTCTTGCGCTGCCGCACGCATTCCGTGAGCAAGTATTCGATCTGGCCGTTGACCGACCGGAAATCGTCCTCCGCCCAGGCGGCGATGGCGGCGTACAACTTTGCCGAAAGACGCAGCGGCACCTGCTTTTTCTCTTTCTCGTTCATGCCATCAATACAGGCTGCCCGAGTTCACCACGGGCTGCGCGTCGCGGTTGCCGCAGAGCACGACCAGCAGGTTCGAGACCATCGCCGCCTTGCGCTCCTCGTCCAGCTCCACGATCTTCTCCTGACTGAGCCTCTCCAGCGCCATCTCCACCATGCCTACGGCGCCGTCTACGATCATCTTGCGCGCGTCGATGATGGCGGAGGCCTGCTGCCTCTGCAGCATCACGGCGGCGATCTCCGGCGCGTAGGCGAGGTATGTGATGCGGGATTCCAAAATTTCGATGCCCGCCTCGTTCACCCGCTGCTGGATCTCGTCGCGGATACGGCCGGCCACGATCTCGCTCGAGCCGCGCAGGCTGCCGTCGTCGGCCACGCCGTCGCCCGTGGTGTCCACGTTCGGGGCCACGTCATAGGGATACAGCCGCACGATGTTGCGCAGCGCGCTGTCGCACTGCAGGGAGAGGAACTCCTTATAATTGTCCACGTTGAACACGGCCTTCGCGGTGTCCACGATGCGCCACGTCACCGCGATGCCGATCTCCACCGGGTTGCCCAGACAATCGTTGATCTTCTGCCGGTTGTTGTTGAGCGTCATGATCTTGAGCGAGAGCTTCTTGCTGGGCATCTCGACGCTGACCTGGCCGTCCGCCGTCTTCACGGCCGCCTTGGTCATCACATCGCCGCTCTGGTTCAGCTTCGTCCTCGCAGCCGGGTTCACCGAGCCGCAGAACGGGTTCACCCAGAAAAAGCCGTCGCCCTTGAGCGTGCCCACATATTTGCCGAACAGAGTCAGCACCAGCGCCTCCTGCGGGCCGAGCAC
>JAUMYC010000030.1:0-10994 GCA_030528845.1 Eubacteriales bacterium | reverse complement strand
TCCGCCGTTATCCAGCATGATACCGCCGAAGACCACGCCGACTACCGCCGCGATCAGCACCAGAACGCCGCCCAGCAGCACCAGCATCCCGTTCTTCTTTCCCTTTAAAACCTTTTCAGACATTTCCATCCCTCCTGTTTTCTGATATCATTATGATATCACACCGATATTCCGTTGTCAATATGCCGCACGTCCCATTTATCCAAAAAAACAGCAAAGCCCGCACTGCGACAGGATCGCGGTCGAGCTTTGCTCTTTCCTATTATCAGAATGCCTTGCCCCAATTGAGGGGTGCAGGGGGAATCATTCCCCCTGCCGGGGTGGCCGGAGGGGCAGAGCCCCTCCGGCAGGCGTCCAACATTCCGCCCTCTTTACCGCGAGAGCAGATACGTAAAAATGATATACATGGTCACACACAGCAGCAGCAGGCCGAAGCTGACCGAGCGCGTCACGCGGCGCGCGGTGTCGTTCATTTCGTCGCGCCACGCGGCAAACAGCGCCACAAAGTCCGTCTCGATGGGCCTGCGGCGGCGCACGGTGCAGTTCAGCACTGCCTTGCAGCCGTTCACAAACACGCCCAGCGCGTGCGTCAGGTGGTTGCCGACGACGGGCGCGTGCTCCTGACGGGGGCTCTTAAAGACCGTCTCCATCAGCAGCACCGCCGCGCTGTCCACAGCCTCGTCCGCCGCGCGGGTCACAAAATAGCTGACCGGGCGCAGGATATAGCGCAGCACGAATTCGGCCAGATTGTCGCCGACCTTGCCCAGCGCGCCCAGCACAGCGGGCAGCACCTTTTCCAGCAGCGGCCTGTACAGTCCGTCCTCCATATCCAGCCCGGCAGGCCAGCGGTCGACGTAAACGCGCCGGCCGTCCGCGCCCTTTTTCATGAGCAGCGGCCGCACAACGCCCAGATACAGCGCCGCGCCGATGGACAGCGAGATGATCGCGCCCTGCAGGTTCACCCACGAGAAGTATTCGATCGCGTGCTCCGGCGCGTGCAGATGCAGGAAATGCAGCGACATCTCGCCCGCCTTCTGCAGCGTCGCCTCCGGCAGCATGCCCATCACGGGCAGCACCGCCGCAGAGCACAGCAGCGCGACGTTCGTCTTCCAGCCGAAGCCGCCCATTGCGTCAAAGCGCTTCTGCTCGGCCTCGTCGGCATTTTTCTCCACAAACAGGCATATATACAGCTTGGTCATATAGGCTGCCGTCATGCCGCCGGAGATGAGGAAGACCCATTCCGCGGCCTTGTATGCGCCGTGCAGCGCGTGGGGCGCGATGTGGATGTATTCCACGATGCCCTCGTGCAGCAGGGATTTGGAGATGTAGCCGTTAAGCAGCGGCACGCCCATGATGCCCAGCGCGCCGATGAGGAACGCGATATTAAGCAGGGGCTTTCTGCGGCCGAAGCCGCGGATGTCGTTCAGGTTCAGCTTGTGCAGGCGCATATACACCGCGCCCGCGCATTGGAACAGCACCAGCTTGATCAGCGAATGGTTGATCATATGCATCACCGTTCCGTAACCCGCCAGCGCGCCGTGGTGCCCCAGCAGGCAGCGGCAGCCCACGCCGATGAGGATAAATCCGATCTGCGACATGGACGAGCAGGCCAGCGTGCGCTTGAGGTCCACCGAAAAGAGCGCCAGCAGCGCGCCGAGGAACATGGTGATCTCGCCGAAGACGAGCAGCGCGTTGCCCCAGCCGGTGTCCTCGGCGAAGATCTCGCAGGAAATGACGAGGATGCCGAAAATGCCGGTCTTGGTCAGGATGCCGGAGAGCAGCGCGCTGGCCGGGGCCGGGGCCACGGGGTGCGCCTTGGGCAGCCAGATGTGCATCGGGAAGGCGCCGGCCTTAGCCGCAAAGCCGAAGGCGATGAGCGCCCCGATAAGATAGAGCTCTTTTTTGTCGGAAACGGCCTCGGCCGCCCGGTAAATTTCGGCAAATTCCAGCGTGCCGATCTTCGCATAGAGCAGGAACATGCCCATGAGCGTGACCATGCCGCCGATGACCGCTACGGCCAGATACGTCTGCGCCGCGCGCATCGCGCCGCTCTTTTCGTCATGCGCCACCCATGCATAGCTGGCCATGGACATGACCTCGAAGAAGATGAAGGCGCTGTACAGGCTGGCGCTGAGGAACATGCCCACCGTGCCGCACATGGTGAGCAGAGTGAAGAAATAATAGCGGTTGCGGTTGTGATAGTGGTGGGCGAAATAATCGCCGGAGAACAGGCCGGTCATCAGCCACATGAAGCCCGCGATGAGCACATAGACCGCGCGGAAGCCGTCCAGATGCAGATGCAGCCCCATGCCGCAGAAGCCCTCCCAGACCCAGTCCAGCCCGGCCTCCGCGCAGGAAAACGCCTTCAGCGCGGCGATCAGCTCGGCCGCGAGGGCGCATTTCACGAACAGATCGCGCGCCTTTTTGCTGCGCCTGCCCGCGAGGAAGCTCAGCACGGCGGCGGCCAGCGGCCAGAAGGCGAGAAACGGAAGAAGCATATTGTTCATAAATTTCCCTCCCCCGTCTTCAATACAGGCCGCCGGCAATGCCGGAGAGCCAGTTGGTCAGCGGATAGGCGCAGAAGCCCAGCACGACGATGGTGACGCACAGCAGCACAAAGGGCAGCTTCATGCGCCAGTCCGGGTCGCGGTTGGCGCCCTCCGCCACGTGCAGGTTCGCGTTGAGCGGCCGGAAGTACATATTCACGGCCACCGGGAACAGATAGCAAGCGGTCAGCACGGCGGAAACGACCAGCGCCGCCAGCCCGACCAGCCCCATGGGGCCGGCCTGCGAGGCCGCCGTAGCCAGGTTCCATTTGCTGATGAAGCCCGGCAGCGGCGGAACGCCCACCAGCGCCGCCGAGGCGAGCAAAAACGCAAAGGCCGTGACGGGCATGAGCCTGCCGAAGCCGCGCACGCCCTGCACGTATTCCTGCCCCGTGCGCACCATGACCGCGCCCACGCAGAAGAACAGCGTGATCTTGACCACGCCGTGCACCAGCATGTGCGTCAGCGCGCCGGTCAGGCCCGCTTCGGTCAGCAGGGCCGCGCCCAGCAGGATATAGCTCAGGTTCGATACGGTGGACCAGGCCAGCCGCCTTTTCATATGCTGCTCCTTGAGCGCCATGGCCGAGCCGTATACGATCGTCAGCGCGGCGAGGGCGATGATCACGCCCTGCGCCCATGTGCCGGCGATGAGCTCCGTGCCGAAGGAATAGTACGTCATGCGGATGACGGCGAACGCGCCCGCCTTGACCACGGCCACGGCATGCAGCAGCGCCGTGACCGGCGTGGGCGCAACGCCCACCTGCGGCAGCCATGCCTGCATGGGGAACACCGCCGCCTTCGCGCCGAAGCCGACAAAGGAGAGCACATAGACCACGCGCAGCATCTCTGTGCGCGAGCCCGCCAGCGCCACCTCCAGCGAGCCGCCGAAGACAAACTCGGTCGAGCTTTCGCCGTAGATCATGACGAAGATCAGCCCGATAAAGGCCAGCGCCGCGCCGCCGATGGAATAATAGAGGTATTTCCGGCCCGCGCGCACGCTTGCGATGTCCATCTTGTGCAGCACCAGCGGCAGCGTGACCAGCGTGAGCAGCTCATAGCACACATACAGCGTGAACAGGTTCGACGCCGTCGCAATGCCCGCCGTCACGCCGTAGCTGATCAGATAAAACACGAAAAAGCGCTTCTCGGCGTGCTCATGCTCCATATAATTAAAGCCGTAGAGCGTGGCCAGCGGCCAGAGGAAGGCGATCAGAGCGCAGAAGACGCGGCTGAGGCCGTCCATGCGCAGGCCGAGCGACATTTTTTCCGTCATCTGCATCACGCGGCAGGCGTGCTCCTGCCCGGAAAAGATCAGCCAGAAGAGCACGAGGGACGTGGCCAGAGTGAACGCTTCGACGTAGATCGAGCGCGTTTTCCTGTCCTCCAGGGGCAGCAGCGCCAACAGCGCGCCGCCGAGCACCGGCAAAAGCACCGGCAACAGCAAGATCACTTTTTACCCCTCCCCCTATCACAGGATCGCAGAGGCGATATCGCCCGCGCAGCGGATCAGCGCGCCGGGGAACATGCCCATCAGCAGCACCGCCGCCGCCAGCACGATCATCGGCACGAGCATCTTCCAATCCGGCTCGGCCTTTTCCAGGCCCGCATAATCGAAATCGTCGCCCGGGAAGAAGCCGCGGATGGCCACGGAGAGCAGATAGCCCGCCGTGAGCACGGCGGAGAGCAGCAGCGTGACCGGGCCCAGCCACGAGAGAGCGCCCGCTTCCATGGCGATGGCTCCGCCCGCGAGATACCATTTGGAGATGAAGCCCGCCGTGGGCGGGATGCCGATCAGGCCCGCGGAGACGATCACAAAGCACCACATGACCACGGGCATCTGCTTGCCGATGCCGCGCAGCTCGCTCACACGCGTCTTGCCCGTCTGATGGATGACCGCGCCCGCCGACATGAACAGCGTGTTCTTGATGGCGGAATGGAACACGATATGCAGCATCGCGCCGACAACGCCCGCATGCGTCATCGTGGACAGGCCAAAGAGCACATAGGAGACCTGAGAGACGGTGGAATAGGCCAGCCGCTTTTTGAACAGATCCTCGCGATAGGCCATCATCGAGCCGAGGAAGACCGTGAACAGCGCAAGGCCCATCCATGTATACTGCACCCAGCTGCCGCGCAGGAACTCTGCCCCGGCCAGATAAAACGCCACGCGGATCGCGCCGAGCACGCCCGCCTTGGTGATCACGCCGGAGAGCACCGCAGAGGCCGGCGCCGGCGCCACGGGGTGCGCCGTGGGCAGCCAGCCGTGCAGCGGGAACATGCCCGCCTTCACGCCGAAGCCCAGCAGCATCAGAAAGCTCGCCGCGCGCATGAGCTCTTCATGCCCGGCCATGCTCTCCGCCGTCAGCACGCCGCCGGCGGTGAATTCCAGCGTCGTGCCGTATTTCCAGAACAGGAAAATGCCAAAGAGCGCCATGGACGCGCCCAGCACGGAATACAAAAGATATTTGATGGCCGCCGCCACAGCTTCCTTCGTCTTCTCCTGCAAAACCATCGGCATGGAGAGCAGCGTCATCAGCTCGTAGAACATATACAGGGTGATCAGGTTCGCGCTCATGCTCAGGCCCTGCAAAACGCCCAGCGTGAGCAGATAGAACAGATAAAACCTGCCGTCCTGTTTGTCATGCTCCATATAGGTGAACGAATACAGGCCCACACACGCCCACATCGCCGAGATGAGCAGCGCGAACCATTTCCCCGCGCCGTCCAGACGCAGGCCCACGCGCAGGTCCGCCGTCAGATTCCACAGCGTCAGCTCGCCGCCCTCGCGCAGGCACAGCAGCCCGACGATCAGCACTTCGGCCAGAAGCGCCGCCATCGTGAGCACATTGCGCTGTTTGCGGTCCCGCATTTTCCATGCGGCAAAGCCCGCCGCGATGGGCAGGGCGATCGGTAAGACCATGGCAATATTTGCATTCATAGCGTTTCAGCTCCTTATCTGTGCTGCAATGTCACTCAAACAGGGAAAGCCCGGCGCGGATGGCCTTGACCACCGGCTGGGAGAACACGCCCAGCGCGAGATTGACGGCCACAAAGCAGCCCAGCGCGATCCTGTTGGGCAGCGAAAGCGAGACCTTTTCCCCTTGGGGCGCGTGCGGGTCCGGCGTGCGATAGATGGTGATCACGGTCTTGAGGAAATAGACCGTGTTGAGCGCCGCGCTCGCCGCAAGGGAGAGCAGCGCGATCATCGTGCGCAGGTTGTTCAGGCTCATCGCCGCCTGCGAGAGCAGGATCTTGACGATGAAGCCGCCCAAAAAGGGGATGCCCGTCATGGAAAACGCGCCCACCGTGAAGGCGACGCCCGCCCACGGGTTGCGCAGGGCCGCACCGCGCAGATCGCGGAAGAATTTGCTCTCTCCCGAGGCGTAGGAAAGCCCGGAGGAGGCGAGGAAGAGCATGCTCTTTGCCATGCCGTGCGCGAAGATCTGGAAGATCGCCGCGACGAGGCCCGCCTGCGTGCCCATGCCGATGCCCATGTAGATATAGCCGATCTGTGCGACGGAGGAGAACGAGATCATGCGGCGGATGTCCCGTTCGCGGATGGCAGACAGGGAGCCCATCACGTTGCCGATCACGCCCAGCGCGAAGAGGATGTCCGTGATGCCGCTCTCGCGCACGAAATCCAGCCCGATCACGCGGCAGAAGACCTTGATGAGCAGGAAGATGTAGCCCTTGCTGACAAGGGAGGACAGAATAGCGCTGGACGTGGGCGTGGAATAGCCGTAGGCGTCCGGCAGCCATGTATGGAACGGGAACAGGGCGCTCTTGATGGCAAGGCCAACGGAAATGAGCCCGACGGCCATGATCAGCGGGCGGTGATACTGCCCGGAGGCGACGATCCGCTCCACCTCCGCACGGATATTGCTCATGAGCAGATGGCCCGTCAGGTCATAGAGCAGCACGACGCCCAGCAGAAACAGGCCCGAGCCGAGCAGGTTCATGACCATATAGCGCGTGGCCGCGACCAGCGTGCGCCCCTTGGAGCGCGCGGTGATCAGCGTGCAGGCCGCGAGCGTCATGATCTCCAGAAAGACATAGCCGGTGAACAGGTCGTTGGTGTAGACCATGACCAGCAGCGCGGCGTTGAGCAGGCAGAGCACCACGCAATAGAGGTTCTGCTTCTCCGGGCGCACGTCTCTGCCGATGCGCACCCAGCCGCCCAGCACGGACAGCGCCATGATCGCGGAAAATACGCAGGCCGTCACGCTCTCGAGCAGCCCCACGCGGATCTCGTTTCCCCACGGAGCCGGATAATGGCCCATCATGTAAGTGTAATGATCGCCGTAGGGCACGAGGATGACCGTCAGCACGGTGTTCATCAGCAAAACGGCCACGGGCAGGGCCACCGTCCACACGCGCGCGACCCTGCGCGGCAGCACGGAGCACAGCGCCGCCGAGAAAATGGAGAGCATGATAGAGAAAAACGGAAGGTTTTGCCAAAGGCTCATCTCATTGCTCCTCCTTGCGCGCAAGATAGGTGATCTCGTCCAGGTCCAGCGTGTGATAGCGCCGGTACAGGCGCACGGCCAGCGCCAGCATCAGCGCCGTGACCGACACGGAGACCACGATGCCCGTGAGCACGAGCCCGCCGGGAACGGGGTTGATATAATAGGAGGCGTCCAGAATGCCGTCGACCACGATGGGCGCCTTGCCCCCTTCGACATAGCCCATGGAGGCCAGAAAGAGGAAGATGGCCGAGTCCATCATGCCGAAGCCGATGATCTTCTTGATGAGGTTGCGCTGCAAAAGCAGATTGGTAAAGCCGATGCCGAAGAGCACCATCGCGGCGACCTCTTCAAAATTGGCCAGCAAATTCTGCGCCATCAGAAATCCCCCTTTCTAAAGAGGGTGTAAAACCCGAACATGGTGAAGGCGACCACAAAGCCCACCGCCACGTTCAGCGGCAGGATCAGCCCCGCGCTGAAGATGGAGCCGGGCGTGCCCGGGCCGATGATGCTCTCGAGGTGGTTCGCGCCGGTGAAGAAGGAATAGCACTTGGAGAGGCAATAAAACGACAGCGCGGCAAAGGAGACCCATTTGAACGCGCCGTAGCTGAACAGGCGCAGCTTCCTCGTGCCCGTGTAGCCGTGCGCGTTGAGATAGAGGATCAGCCCCGCGCCCATGATCGCGCCGCCGGAAAAGCCGCCGCCCGGGGAGAGGTGTCCGTTGAAGAGGATATACACGCCAAAGAGCAGCACCACCGGAGCCAGGACATCCGCCATGCGCTGCAGGATCGTGTCCTTGTGCGGCTCATAGCGCCGGTCGTTCTCCTCGGCGTCGCGCTTTTCGTCGCTCAGGCGGCCGTTTTCATCCAGCCGCACGCGCAGCAGCATCAGCACGGAGCACACCGCGATGAACAGCACATTGCTCTCGCCGAGCGTGTCGAATGCGCGGTAGTCGAGGATCATGCCCGCCACGATGTTCACCGCGCCCGTTTCCGCAAGGCCGTCCTCGCTGTAGCGGCGCACGACCTCGTTCATCGTCGGCGCGGCCTGATCTCCCATGCGGGGCAGCTCGGCCACGACCATGATCAGCGCCCAGATGATCATCAGGGCGACAACGCCCGCCAGCACGCGATAAAAGCGGTCGATCCACTTCGAGCCCTTGCGGCGCATCCACAGGTGCATCTGGCGATAGAGCTGCCGCTCCTCCAGAAGCTCCTTGGTGTATTCCTCCTGATAATGCTCCTCGCGTAGGATGGCCCTCTCCAGCTCAAAGCCCGTTCTGCCGGGCTCCTTCTCCAGAGACTCCTGCATATGCCTGTCCAGCGCGCCGCCCCCGCCGTTTACCCAGTCTAAAAAACGGCCCATGCGGCTGCGCTCAAAATCCTTTTTAATCCTCGCCATTCTTCTTTTCCCCCGTTTCCGCGCCGATCGCGTGGATCTTCTTGAGCGCTACGAAAAACAGAAGGCTCGTCACACCCGCGCCGACGGCGGCCTCCGTGATGGCCAGATCGGGCGATTCCAAAAGGATCCAGATCACGCTCATGGCAAGGCTCTGCAGCGTGAAGATGACGATGGAGGCGAGCAGATTTTTCGTGAAGCTGACCGCCAGCGCGCACGAAATGACAAAGATCAGCAGAAGGATGTTCAACACGTTCATTCGCCCCGCACCTCCATATGCTCCTGCAGATTTTCCTCGGAAAAGATGATCAGCCGGCCGATAAGATGGCTCGAGACGGGGCTGGTGCACCATTGTATCGCCACGGCCAGCATGAGCTTGAGCGAGGTCACGCTCCAGCCGCAGGCCACGGCCAAGCCCAGCGAAAGAAAGAGCAGGCCGGCGGTGTCCAGCATGCCCGCCGCGTGCATCCTGTTGAGCACGAATTTGAGCCTGTAGCTGCCGAAAACGCCGATGCACATCGCCGCAAGGCCCGTGAACACGCAGACGGCCACGACGGCGAACCTGAGCCATTCAAGCATCCTTGCCCGCCTCCTTTTCCTTGGCCACCTGCTTCTCGCGCACGGCGCCCATATAGACCTTTGTCAAAAGGACGACCGCGAGGAAGGAGAGCATCGCGTAGATCAGCTCCACGTCCACCAGATAGCCCTCGTTCATCATCACAGCCAGCACGGCGATCATGCAGATCGTCACCGTGCCGGACATATTCACCGCCACGATCCTGTCGGCGATGGTCGGGCCCTTCACGCAGCGCACCAGCGCGAAAAACAGCAGCGCGCCCAGCACGATCAGCGCCGCAGAGAAAACCCATTGATATGCCGTCTCCAGCGCAGTCATTCTTTTCCGCCCTCCATTTCCGCCAGCCGCCGTTCAAAGCCGTTGTCCTCCAGCCCCTGCGCCGTCTCTTTGTCCAGCGCATGCACGACGAGCTTGTCTTCGTCCTGTCCCACGGTGATCGTGCCCGGCGTGAGCGTGATCGCATTCGAGAGCAGCACGCGGGACATCTCCTCGCGGCATTTGGTGCGCAGAGTGATCAGCTGCGGCTCCATTTCGCATTTCGGATCCAGCACGAGCCGCGCGACCTGCCGGTTCGCCTTGAGGATCTCCACGAACAGATAGCCGAAAAAGCGCAGATATTTGCCCGTCCGCTTCCAGCCGCGCAGCTCGCGCGCGGGCGTCAGGCCGACGATCTTCCAAGTGAACAGATAGATCAGCAGCGCGGCGCCCGCACCCGTGATCAGCACGTCTGCGTCCGCCCTGCCGTTAAAGAGTATCCAAAGGCCAAAATATACCAACAACAAGCCTGCTTCGCCTCCCGGATCTCGCCATATTGGCGTCACACTTCCAGAATATAAGTATGCTCCTCAATTGCAAAAGTCATGTTGCAAATATGTATCATTTTTTAGTTTCCTGTCCTTCGCTTAATTGGAAGAGAGCGCCCCGCGCGCATGCGAAAGGCCGGCTGCGCAGCCGGCCTTTTCTCTCGCTTATTCTCTCTTTGTTTATCGGCACAGCCGCTCATAGGCGTCCTGCGCCACGCGGTGCAGATTGTGTACCTCGGCCCGCATCGTCGGCGTGAAGCCTTGCCAATCGCGCACGCGGCTGAGGATCTCCATGGGCAGGCCCTGGATCTCGCGCAGGTGATATTTCGCATTGACCGGATACCACTGCCCTTCGATGAGCGAGCAGATGCTGCAAATGTCCTGCACGGCGCGCGCGTTGGGGTGGTGCGGGTTCGCCGTGAGCCAGACGTAGAGCTCCGGATGGAAATTTGCCATAATGCCGCTGAACCCGGCCGCCCCGGAGAGCAGCGTGTCGAGCACGGTGGTCGCGTTGGCGTTGTACAGGCGCAGGTTCGTGCCCTGCACCCACTGCACGCGCTTTGCGATCAGCTCCGCGTCGCAGCAGGTGTCCTTGAGGAAATAAAAGCGGCCCGTCTGCGCGCAGAAGCGCAGCGTTTCCTCGCTCATGAGCCTTTTGTAGGGGTGCGGGCATTCGTACAGGCCGAAATGGATGGACGGGTCGAGCCGATTCATCAGCCATTCGAGATTTTTGATCCAGACGGCGTCGCTCTCGTCCGGCTTGGCGAGGTGGTTGGTCACGAGGATGACGGCGTCTGCGCCCGCCTCCGCCATGGAGGAGAGTTCGCGCAGCTGCTCCTGCAGATCGTCCGCCACATGGCCCGAGGCCACCACCGGCACGCGCCCCGCCGCCGCCTTGACCGTGGTCTTCGTGTGCAGCACGCGCTCCTGCAGCGTGAGCATGTGGTTCTCGCTGGACTGGCAGGAGGAGAACAGGCCGCTCACGCCCTTGCCGATATACCAGTTTACCAGCGCTTCCAGCGCGTTCGCGTCCACTTGGTTTTCCTTGGTGTAGGGCGTCAGCATCACCGGCCAGACGCCGCCGGGGTATGTCATCGCAAAAACCTCCTTTTTGCGGGTATGCCAAGGGGCCTCTGTCCCCTTGGGACCCCTGTTGCGCGAGGCGGCGGCCTCGCGGCCGGGCGCGGGGGACCGGCCCCCGCACCCC
>JAUMYC010000002.1:381-47551 GCA_030528845.1 Eubacteriales bacterium | reverse complement strand
CTTCGAGGGCACGATCGAGTTCTTCCCGGAGGAGGGCAAATATCACATGGACGGGCATCGCGCCTGCGGCGTGTGCCTCACGCCCGCGCAGACCCTCGCGCTGGGCGGAAAATGCCCCGTCTGCGGCAAAAAACTGACCGTGGGCGTGGATCATCGCGTCAATGCGCTCGCCGACCGGGCGGACGGCTTCAAGCCCGAGCGCGCAAAGCCCTTCGAGCGGCTCGTGCCCCTGCCGGAGGTCGTCGGCGCGGCACTGGGCGTGGGCGCGGAGAGCAAGCGCGCCAAGGAGCAATACGAAAAGCTGCTCGCCGCCCTTGGCGACGAATTCTCCATCCTGCGCAGCGTGCCCGTCGAAGCGATCCGCTCCGTTTCGGGCGAGCTGATCGCCGAGGGCGTGCGGCGCGTGCGCAGCGGCGAGGTCGAATGGACGCCCGGCTACGACGGCGAATTCGGTCGCTGCACCATTTTCACCGAATCGCAGCGGCGCGAGTTCATCGGACAGACCTCTCTGTTTGCCTCCGCCGCGCCCAAGCGCTCGAAAAAGGCGGCTCCCGCCGCGCCCAACGCACCTGTAAAAACTCCGGAAGCCAAGCCGACTGCTGCGAGCGAAAACGCCGAGCAGGCCGAGGCCATCGCCGCGCGCGAGTCCGCCGTCGCCGTCATCGCAGGCCCCGGCTCCGGCAAAACGCGCACGCTCGTCAGCCGCATCGAGGCGCTGCTGCGCGAGGGCGTTCCTCCGCAGGAGATCACCGCCGTCACCTTCACCAATCTCGCCGCCGCAGAGATGCGCTCCCGCCTCGCCGAGCGTCTGGGCGAAAGCGCGCTCATCGGCATGACCGTCGGCACGTTCCATTCCGTTTGCCTGCGCCTCCTAGCGGAGAAGCCGCTGCTCACGCGCGAGGAGTCCGACCGTCTACTGCGGCGCGCCCTGCAGGAGACCGGCAGCTCCTTGAAGCCCGCGCAGGCCGCCGAAGCCGTGAGCCGTTTCCGCTCCGGCGAGAGCGAGGAGCACGCCGAGCTTGCCCGCGCCTATTGCGCCCTCCTCGCCGAGCAGGGCAAGCGCGACCTCGACGGCCTCCTGCTCGAGGCGCTCGAAACGCCCGTCGCGCGCCCGGCCATGTTTCGGCATCTGCTCGTCGACGAATATCAGGACATCAACGGCGTGCAGCGGCGGCTCGTCGCCCATTGGAGCGCGCAGTCCGCCTCCCTCTTCGTGATCGGCGACCCCGACCAGTCTATTTACGGCTTCCGCGGAGCGAGCGCCGCCTGTTTTGATGATCTTTCCAGAGAACGGCCTGATCTGCGCGTCATTCGCCTCGCCAAAAATTATCGCTCCACGCCGGAGATCTGCTCCGCCGCGCTGCGCCTGATCTCCGCAAATCCCGGCCTGCCGCGCGTTCTCGAGCCCGTGCTGCCGTGCGGCGCGCCCGTGCGCCTGCTGCAAGCCGCCAATCCCCATGAGGAAGCGGCGGCCATCGCGCGGGAGATCGTGCGCATAAGCGGCGGGCTGGACATGATCGAAGCCGGCAAGGCCGAGCGCGACCGCAGCGAGCTGCGCGCCTTTTCCGACGTCGCCGTGCTCTGCCGCACGCACCGCCAGCTGGAGCTGATCGAAGAGCATCTCTTGCGCGAGGACATCCCCTGCACCGTCTCCGGCCGCCAGTCGTGGCTGGATGATCCCGCCCTCCTGCAGGCGCTGGAAGCCTTCCGCAAGAGCGACGATCCCGCGCCGCCGCGCCGTTTGATTGAGCGCTGGATCGCCGAAAACGGCACGAGCGAGGCGCTTTCCCGCCTTGCCGAGGTCTCCGTCCTCTACGAGACCATGCCCGCGCTGCTCGAGGCGCTGTGCATCGGCGAGGAGGCCGATATCCGGCGCAGCAGCGGCAAGCAACGCCCCTCCGGCGCGGTGCGGCTGATGACCTTGCACGGCGCAAAAGGCCTCGAATTCCCTGTCGTTTTTCTCGCCGGCCTCAGCGAGGGCGCCTTCCCGCCCCATGCCGATTCGGACATTGCCGAGGAGCGTCGCCTGCTCTTCGTCGGCATGACGCGCGCCCGCGAGGAGCTCATCCTCACCTGCGCAGCGCCGCATTCGCCCTTCGTCCCGGAGCTGCTCCCCGGCTGCATCGTTGGGCGCATCCGCCCCCGCCCGCCCAAAGCGCAGCAGCTCAGTTTCTTCTGACCGAAGCATTCGCCTAAGGCCTCATCGCGCAAACAACGCGAGTCGACCGCTTCGCCCTCCATCGCAGCGCCTGCCCTTCTCGCGCGGGCGCAAGCCTCCCCCCGTCTGCTTTCCTGCGCGCGCGGGCAGCCCCTCTCTTCTCGAACCGCCGACCTTCCGCCGTGCCCCGTCGCTCAACCTCTTCGCCCGATCAACCCCGACTGACCGCTTCTCCCTCCACCGCAGCGCACGGCCCTTCTCGCGCGGGCGCAAGCCTCCCTCCTCCCGCTCTCCTGCGCGCGCGGGCAGCCCCCCCTCTTCTCGAACCGCCGACCTTCCGCAGCGCCCCGTCGCTCAACCTCTTCGCCCAATCAACCCCGACTGACCGCTTCGCCCTCCATCGCAGCGCCCGACCTTTCTCGCGTGGGCGCAAACCTTCCTCCGTCTGCTTACCTTCGCGCGCGGGCAGCCCCCGAACCCAATGAAAAAGCGCCCTCCCGATTCCGGGAAGGCGCTTTTTTATGCGAAAATCGCTTCTTACTTATACTCGGGCAGCCAGCCTTCGTGCGCAGCGATGAGGTCGTCGCACATCGCAACGATGTCATCGATGGACAGTTCGGAGGAGGTGTGCGGGTCGAGCAGCGCAGCCTGATAGATGTAATCCTTCTTCAGGGTGCGGGCCGCTTCGATGGTCAGCAGCTGCACGTTGATGTTCGTGCGGTTGAGGGCCGCGCACTGCTCCGGCAGAGCGCCGACGTAGCACGGGTTGATGCCGGTCTTGTCGACCATGCAGGGCACTTCAACAACGCAGTTGTACGGCAGGTTGGTGATCAGGCCGTTGTTCATCACGTTGCCGCCGATCTTGGTGGGCACGTTGGTCTCCATGGCTTCCATGATATAGGAGGCATACTCGCGGGAGCGCTTGTGCGTCAGGGTCGGGTTGTTGACCAGACCGTCACGCTGCTTGCCCCAGCGGGCGATCTGCTCCACGCAGCGGCGCGGATACTCGTCCAGCGGGATGTTCCAGCGGTCGATCAGCTCCGGATACTTGTCCTTAATGAAGTAGGGGGTATATTCGGCGTTGTGCTCGGAGGACTCGGTGATGTAATAGCCGAAGCGGTTCATCAGCTCGAGGCGCACCATGTCGCCGTGCTTGCCGGTGGTCTCGTAGAGGTCATAGGCCTTCTTGAGGTGCTCAAGATGCTCCTTGTACTCTTCCGGCACCTTCGCGGCGATCTCTTCCCACGGCTTCTGCGGCAGCTTGCCCTGGTTCTTGAGCAGCGCGCGGCGCTTGATCTCGGGATACAGGTCCACGCCGTCCTTCTTGACGTCGAGCAGCCACGCCTGGTGGTTGATGCCGGCGATGTTCCATTCGATGGTGTCGTCATAATCCATGTTCAGCTCGCGCAGCAGGCCGGAGCAGCACACCTGCACGGAATGGCACAGGCCGACGGTCTTGACGTTGGTCATCTTCAGCATGGCGCCGGTGAGCATGGCCATGGGGTTGGTGTAGTTCAGGAACCACGCGTCCGGGCAGACTTCTTCCATATCGCGGGCGAAATCCACCATGACCGGGATGGTGCGCAGGGCGCGGAAGATGCCGCCGATGCCCAGCGTATCCGCGATGGTCTGCCTCAGGCCGTACTTCTTGGGGATCTCGAAGTCGGTGACGGTGCAGGGCTCATACAGGCCGACCTGGATCGCATTGACGACGTAGTTCGCGCCGCGCAGAGCGTCCTTGCGGTTCGGGATGCCCAGATACTTCTCGATCTTGGCCTTGGAGCCGTTGTTGCGGTTGATGGCCTGCAGCATCGCTTCGGATTCGTTCAGGCGGGCCTCGTCGATGTCATACAACGCGATCACGCTCTCCTCAAGAGAGGGGGTCATCATGCAGTCGCCCAGAACGTTCTTGGCGAAGACGGTGGAGCCGGCGCCCATAAAGGTGATTTTCGGCATAGTGGTTCTCCTTTCGATACTTTGTCATGCATTATGCATGAAGTTCGTTTCCAACATTTCTATTTTAACAAAAACGCCCGCTTTGCGCAATACTTATATCCTCTGCCGCAAAATGTTCAAAACCTGCGCGCGGGCACAAGAAAAGGCGACCGGAAAATTCCGGTCGCCTTTTGTCTGGCTTTGTAGATCAGCCCTTGATAGCGCCGACCATGACGCCCTTGACGAAGTACTTCTGCAGGAACGGGTAGATGCACAGGATCGGCACAGTGGCGATCATGACCATGCAGTACTTGACCAGTTCGCGGTCGAAGGCTTCGGAGGACATGGTGGTAACGTCCTTGGCCTGAGAAGTTTCGGCTTCCTGGATCAGGACTTCGCGCAGGAACATCTGCAGCGGCCAATAGTTCTTGTTGCGGATGAACATCATAGCCGGATACCAGCTGTTCCACAGGCCAACGCCGTAGTACATCGCGATAACGGCGATAACGGCGGTGGACAGCGGGAGCACGACGTGGAAGAGGATCTGGATCTCGTTCGCGCCGTCGAGCAGTGCCGCTTCTTCCAGCGAATCCGGTATGCCCATGAAGAACGTTCGCATAACGATCAGGTTGTAGGTGGAAACGAGGTACGGCAGGAAGAACGCCCAGGGGGTGTCATAGATGCCGACCCACTTGACGACGAAGAACATCGGGATGATGCCGCCGGAGAAGAACATGGTGACCAGGATCAGCTTCATGCAGATGCCGCGGATGTAGAAATACTTACGCGACACGCAGAAGGCGGCCAGCATGGTGACCAGCAGGGAAGCGACGGTACCGCCGACAACGTAGAGCACGGTGTTGCGGAAACCGATCGGGATGCCGACGTTCTTGACCGCCAGCACATAGCCGTTGACAGTCATCGGCTGCAGCGGCAGCAGCAGCGGCTTGGTGTTCGCGAGGATGCCCTTGGCGTCAGAGAAGGATGCCACAGCAGCATACCAGAGCGGATAGATGCAGATAATGCACAGAACAGTCATAAAGAAATAGATCAGGAAGTTGGCGATGCGATCGCCCATGGAATTCTTGATCTGATTTTCCTTCGTGATCTTTCCGGCTGCAATATTCGTCTTTGCCATTGTTTTGCAACCTCCTTACCACAGGCTGTTCTCGGAAATCTTGGAAGAAACCACGTTTGCCGAGACCAGCAGAATGATGTTGACGACAGAGTTCATCAGACCGACCGCAGTTGCGAAGGAATACTGCATGCGGCCAAGGCCCATGCGGTAGACGTACGTGGAGATAACGTCGGCGGTCTCGTAGATCATTTCGGAATAGAGCAGGTAGATCCTGTCCCAACCGAGGCTCATCAGAGAGCCGATTCGCATGATCAGCAGGATGGTGATGGTCGGCGCGATACCCGGCAGGGTAACATGCCACATCTGCTGCCAGCGGTTGGCGCCGTCGACGCGGGCGGCCTCGTAGAGGGCGGCGTCGATGCTCGTCAGCGCGGCGAAGAAGATGATGGAATCCCAGCCCAGTTCCTGCCAGATGTTCATGCAGATGTACAGGGTCTTAAAGTAACCCGGCACGGAGAACAGGTTCGTCTGCAAAACGCCGAACGGTTCGAGCATCTTGGTGATGATGCCGTTGGAGCGGCAGAAGATCAGCATCAGGGAGCAGACGACGACGGAGGAGACGAAGTGGGGCATGTAGGTGACAGTCTGCACGACCTTGCGGAACTTGACAGACTTACACTCGTTCAGGACCAGCGCGAAGAGGATCGGCAGCGGGAAGGCGAACACGAGCATGCCGAAGTTGATCAGCAGGGTGTTGCGCAGCAGGCGCCAGAGGAACGGACCGGTCAGGAAGGTCTTGAAGTGCAGCAGACCGACCCATTCGCTGCCGAAGATGCCCTTCATGGGCTTGAAATCGTTGAACGCGATGATGATGCCGTACATCGGCCAATAGTGGAAGATGATGTAGTATGCAAGGACGGGCAGGAACATCAGATAGAGATACGGATGCTCCTTGATATTGCGGCCAAGACGCCTGCCCCAGCCGATCTTATCCTTATAACCTGCTCGCACGGGCAGGTTATTCGCCTTAGTCTGACTCATAAGAATTCCTCCTAAGCGAGAATTGCCTGTTTACCGTTTGGAAGCCAAGCTCAGCCTGGCGCGATCGCGTATGAAAACTCTGCGCTTGACTGCACCTGTCCATTTCCCGGATATCTCCATATCCGCAAATAGCCCGCCTTTTTATGGCTGGCCGTTCGTTGCATGCTATAGGCGATATCCCCGAAATGGCTTTGCCGGCGTCGCCTTTTGCGGCGCACCTGCTTTCATGCGTAATCACGCCGGTTCGCGAAAGCCCCGGAGGTCCAAGCGCGGATGATGCCGGGGCCCGGAGAGAACCGGGCCCCAGCACTTGGTTTGCCGTTAAGCGAATCTTATTAGATTGCTATTAGCGCAGATAGTAGCGATCCACGGCGGTCTGGGTGATGGTGATAGCTTCCTCGATGCCCAGATCGTAGAGCTGCTGCACATAGCCGTCCCAATTGTCGATGGAATCATTACCGAAGACGATGTTGTTGATCTTCTCCCAAATGAAGGTCTCGACGTTGGTGACGATCTCGGTACGCCTGGAAGCCTCGTCAGCAGTCAGAGAGATCTGAGACGGGATGCGGCGGCTGTACTCGAGGTCATAGTTGGAAGTCCAAGCTTCCCAGCACTGAGCGTTGCACTCTTCGCCATACTGCATGTATTCCATCTCAGAGGAGTACTCGGTGGAGAGGTTCTGGATGGTGTAGATGTAGCGGATGGAGTTGTACTCGAGCTCAGAGTTGTTCAGGATGTACTCGGAGAACTGGCGGGTGCCGTCCTCGTTGGTCCAGTGGATGTCCACGACCTGGCCATCTTCCGGATGCAGCTGGTCGATAGCGGTTTCCGGACCAAAGACCATCAGCTCGACGCCTTCATAGGAGTAGAGGTAATCCAGAGCCTTGAAGGATTCGACCGGGTACTTGTTGGTGGTGGAGATGCCGTAGTAGTTGCCGTTGGTGCCGTTCTGGATCGGGTTGGCGAAGAGGTTGTACTGCTCGCCCACGGAATCTTCGTCAGCAGCCAGCACGCCCATGCCGATGAGGTTGAAGTCCTCGCCGACGGCGGCCTTACCAACAGCGATGTTTTCCTGAGTCTCCCAGTTACCGAAGGCGACGACGCCGCCGCGACCGGAGGTCACAACAGCTTCAGCATCGCTGTGGCTGCGGTTGACGCAGTCAACGGAGATGAGGCCTTCAGCAGCCCAGCCGGCCAGCAGCTCGATCCAAGCCTTGTATTCGGGCTCGATGATGGCATAGGTGACCTTGCCTTCGTCGTCCAGCATCCAGGTGTTGGAGTTGACGCCCAGGTGGGAAGTCAGGATGCCGTTGTCATAGATGTAGGAAGAGGAGAGCTTCTCGAAAACGAGCGGCTCTTCGACGCCCAGTTCCTTGAACGCGCGGAGCATGTCGGTGAACTGGCCGATGGTCTCGGGCATATCCAGGCCGGCTTCGTCCAGCAGGTCTTCACGGACGGTGAAGCCAGTGTGCTGCATGCCGAGGACCGGGACGCGCTGGGAAGCAGCGCCGAAGCGGAACATGCCGGAGTCGGTCATGAAGTTACGCATGGCCTGCGCATCCCACATGTTGTGAGCTTCGGTCAGGTAGTAGTGGCCGTACTGCTCGATCATGGGGTTCAGGTCGACGAGGATGCCGTCGTTGATGGCGCCTTCGACGCCGCCCATGTAGTAGGAGTTGAAGCTACCGGTGACCCAGATGTCCGGCAGGTTCATGGAAGCGATGGTGGTGTTGAAGAACGTGCCATCATCGTTCAGCGGCGGGTGGGTGAACTCAAAGTCCAGACCAACGCGGTTTTCCCATTCGATGATAGCAACGTGTTCGCTATAATCGAGATAGGCCTTTTCGTAGCCGGATTCGGTGCCCATGTAGACGTTCAGCTTGATAGAGCCGTCACCGATGGGGAGGTCGTATGCGGCCGGGATCTCGGGCAGGTTCAGGCCCTCAGCAAGACCGGCAACGCTCGTCAGAGCGAGCATGGCGACCAGCAGAAGAGAAACGAGAGTCTTCTTCATTACGGTTACCTCCTAATAAAATTATGCTAAAGGGGTCTTCCCCCAAAAGCCGACGCAAGGGCACCCGCCGCGAGCCTTCCTCCGTTTTGGACGCTTGTCCAAAACGGAGCATGCCCCGGGGCATGCCGCTCTTTCGGGCGCGGAAAATCACGCTCAAGTTAGAGCATATACATTCTATACGAAAATGAGCAATTTGTAAAGGTTTTTTTGCCGCCGGCACAAACTTTTTCAGCAATTCGGCATATATTTCCCGCCTTTTGTTTTGCACTTCGCACACCTGTCCTTCCACCGCGGACACTTGCGTCTTTTCTTCGCTGCTGTCGGCGCTCCCTTAAAAAAATTATGGCAAAACTGTGGAATTCATACCAAAGGGCGCTGTTCTGTGTTATAATCCTAACACAGGCGTTGGCATATCTTCCTATTACTTAGAGCATACATCTGCCCGCGCCATTTTTTATTCCACGAGGAGGTACCACCGCCATGAAATCCAGCATCCGCGTCATCCTGGCTCTGGCACTTGTCGTCTGCATGATGCTCGCAGCCGGCTGCGGCAGCCAGCCCGCCCCCACTCCGACCGCCGCCCCCACGCAGGCGCCTGTCGCGACCACCGAAGAGACCAAGGAAGAGACCAAGACGGAAACCGAGACCACGACCGAGACTGAGGAAACCAAGACCGAAACGGCCAAGACCGGTTCCCAGTCCGCTCCGCAGGACACCAGCGCCGTCTCTACCATTGAATTCGAAGACAACGCCTGGGTCTCCGTCGATTGCGGCGGCAACTACACCATGGCGATGCTCAACGGCACCACCCTCGTCGGCTGGGGCCGCAACTCCTTCGGCCAGGTCGGCTATGACAACGTGCGCGAGACCAACATCCTCGCCGTGCAGCCCATCCTGGAGAACGTGACCTACTACTCCGCCGGCGAACAGAACACCACCGCCATCACCGAGGACGGCACCATCTACATCTGGGGCGCCAACCACTCCGGCCAGATCGGCGACGGCACCAACACCGGCTACATCGCCCCCAACGTCAACAAGACTCTCGTTGACACCGGCGACAAGATCGTCTCCTTCTCTGCCGGCATGAGCACCCTGCTCGCCGTTGCGGAAGACGGCACCCTCTATGCCTCCGGCAACAACGACAAGGGCCAGCTGGGCGCCACCGAAAAGGTGCACAAGACCCCCGTGGCCGTGCTCGAAGGCGTCGCCAAGGCCTGGACCAACGGCGACTTCTCCATGGCTCTGAAGTCTGACGGCACCCTCTGGGCCACCGGCGAAAACAACCGCGGCCAGCTTGGTATGGGCGCCGAAGTGGAAGACAGCGCCGTCTGGGCCGAAGTGACCACCATCACCGACGTCGCCGAAGTCGCTCTGGGCGAGCAGTTCGCGCTCGTGCTCAAGAACGACGGCACCGTCTGGGGCGTTGGCCGCAACAACAAGGGCCAGCTGGGCGTGACCACCGAAGAGAGCAACCAGTATGACTGGGTGCAGATCACCGACGGCGTCGCCACTGTCTTCGCCAACGCGGATACCGCCGGCGTCATCAAGACCGACAACACCCTCTGGATGTGGGGCGACAACTCCAAGGGCCAGTGCGGCGTCGGTTCCGAAGAGAAGAAGATCCTCGAGCCCACCAAGGTCATGGACGATGTGAAGGACGCGGACTGCGGCTTCACCCATGCTGCCGCCATCAAGAACGACGGCACCCTCTGGACCTGGGGCAACAACTACTACTATGAGCTCTGCGACGGCACCACCACCAACTCCAACGTGCCCAAGCAGGTCCTCAGGTGATCCCCTCTGCGAAACAGCAAAAAACCGCGCTCCGTCTGCAAAGGCGGGGCGCGGTCCTTTTTTTATTCCAAGCGCAAAACAGAAAGCGGGGGAGCGCGGGGCAAAAAAAGAAGCCGTTGCCCTGTCGGCTCGGGTTGGGCTACAATTGCCCAGACGTCTGCCACAGAACGGCTTCTACCTATAGTATCCTCAAAGAAGGCCCGCGTATCAAGCACCGGAACTTTGCCGGGGCGCGCTCAGATGCCGAGCTTTTTTCATTCCAAACGCGAAAACAGAAAGCAGGGGAGCGCGGGGCAAAAAAAGAAGCCGTTGCCCTGTCGCTCGGGCGGGGCTACAATTGCCCAGACGTCTGCCACAGAACGGCTTCTACCTATAATATACTCAAAGTGGGCCCGCGTATCAAGCACCGGAACTTTGCCGGGGCGCGCTCAGATGCCGAGCTTCTCCCCGGCCTGCCGCCAGTGCTCCTCGTTCAGCGGCGCGCCCTCCCGCGCGGCGATGCGCTGGGCGAGCAGCAGGCAGGCCATGGAAAAGGCGCGGCCCGTGCGCAGCTCCGCGATGATGCCGCGCGCCCAGTACGGCGCTTTTTCCAGCAGGCCCGAGGTGCGTATGGCCTCCACCGCGCCCTCGATGTCATATTCCACGGGCACGAAGCGCGCCTGCCAGCCCCGCTCCGCGTCGCTCTCGAGCAGGGCGAACACGCTGCGGCTGTCTCCGCTGCCGGGCACGCCCACCGTGCCGCAGTTCACGATCTGCGAGTGAGCCTCTTTGTGGAGAAAGGTCTTGTGCGAATGGCCGCAGAGCATCGTGCCTTCGATGCGCGCGGCCCATTTTTTCGTGGGCTGCGCGTGCTCGTAGAGCAGCTCGCGCTGGTTTTCGGGCGAGCCGTGGCACAAAAGCAGCGGCGCGCAGCCGGGCAGCTCCAGCCGCATCGGGCCGGGCATGCCCTCCAGCCAGTCCAGATCGCTCTCCCGGAGCGATTCATAGGTATAGCGCAGCGAGCCGCCCTGCGAGCCCCACTGCCATTTGCAGCCGTTTTTGCGGCAGTCAATCTGCGCGTCGTCGCGGTTGCCGCGGATGAACGTGCAGGGGAATTCCCGCTCGGTCGCCCGCAGAGCGTCGATGGTCTCACGCGGCAGCGCGCAGTCAGAGGTATAATCTCCGAGGAAAATGAACCGCTGCGCGCCCATGGCCTTTGCCCGCGTGAGGCAGGCCTGCAGCGCGTGAAAATTGGAATGGATATCGGTAAGCGCCGCGATGCGCATGCTCTTTGCTCCTCCTGTCCTGCTCAGAACTCCGGCGGCGGCTCGATCTCCTTGCCGCCGGGGGAGAGATCGACAAACCATGTGTATTCGCCGCGCCAGCCGAGGTTCACCGTGCCCAGCGAGCCGTTTCTCTGCTTGGCGATGATGATCTCGGCGATGTTCTTCATTTCGGTCTCCTTGTCGTAATAGTCCTCGCGGTGCACGAACATGACCACGTCCGCGTCCTGCTCAATGGCGCCGGAGTCACGGATGTCGTTGAGCATGGGGCGGTGGTTCGTGCGGCCCGTGGGCGCGCGCGAGAGCTGGCTCAGCGCCATGATGGGCACGTTGAGCTCCTGCGCGAGGGTCTTGAGCGAGCGCGAGATGCTGGAGACTTCCTCCTGCCGGCTGCCGAACTGGCCCGCGCCGGACATGAGCTGCAAATAGTCCACCATGATCAGATCCAGCCCGTTTTCCATCTGCAGCCTGCGCGCCTTGGAGCGCATCTCCGGCACGGTGATGCCGCTGGTGGAATCGATATAGATCTGGCTTTCGCCGATGGTCGCCATCGCCTCGCAAAGGCGCATCCATTCGTCTGTTTCCAGCACGCCGCGGCGCACGTTCTGCATGTTCACGCGGGCCTCCGTGCACATCATACGCATGACGAGCTGCTCGGAGGGCATTTCCAGCGAGAACACAGCTGCCTTCTTGCCCGCGCGGATGGCGGCGTTGCCCACGACGTTCATGCCGAAGGCCGTTTTACCCATGCTCGGGCGAGCGGCCACCAGCACGAGCTCGCCGCCGTGCAGACCGGTGAGCAGGTCGTCCAGCTCGCTGTAGCCCGTGGGCACTCCTTCGATGCGGCCTTTGTTGATCGCCAGCCGCTCGATCTTTTCGTAAGTTTTCAGCAGCACCGGCTGGATCGGCTCAAGCGCCTCGCCGCCCTTGCGCATGGAGATGTCGTAGATCAGCTTTTCCGAGCGCGCCAGCACGTCGGGCGTTTCCAAATCGCCCGTATAGCACATCTGCGCGATCTCCTCCGAGGCGCGGATGAGCTTGCGCATGGTGGAGCGCTCGTCCACGATCTTGGCATACGCCTGCACATTCGCCGCTGAGGGCACGAAGCGGCTCAGCTCGATCAGATATTGAAAGCCGCCCACGCCCTCCAGCTTGCCTCTGCGGCCCAGCTCGCTCTCCAGCGTGACCAGGTCGATCGGCCTGGACAGCGCGCCCAGATAGGTCATCGCCGAGAAGATCTCCCTGTGGGCGGGGTCGTAAAAATCGTCCTCCTTGAGTTCCTCCATCGCCAGCAGCGCCGCGTTGTTGGAAAGCAGCATGGAGCCAAGCACGCTCTTCTCCGCGTCGGCATGATGGGGCGGGATCCTGCCGCCGGTCATCGGCCCTTCCATCGTCCGCTTCACCCTCCTCATCTTCCGCATTTTTTTCATTATACCCGATGCGCGCGATTCCGTAAACCAAAAAACATTTTCGGCCCATTTTTCCGGCATGTTTCGGTATAGAACCTTGATTTCGGACATATATATGTATCGTACCAAAGCCCTGTGCCGGCGCGCCCCGCGCGAAGCAGCAGAAAAAGAGAGCATGCCAGCGAAAAAAGGAGCGTGTCCCCATGGGTTGCATCCGCGTTTTACTTGCAGACGACAACAGCGCCATCCGCGCGCAGCTTTCCGAGGCCATCCTCGCCCAGCCGGATCTCGAGCTCGTCGGGCAGGCCTCCGACGGCGCAGAAGCCCTGCGCATGGTCGAGCGGCTCCGGCCGGACGTGCTGCTGCTCGATATCGTGATGCCGCACACGGACGGCTTCGGCGTGCTCGAGGCGCTCGCGGGCAAAGAGCACGCGCCGCGCGTGATCATGATCACCGGGCTCACGCGCGAGGAGTTCATCGACCGCGCCATGGCGCTGGGCGCTTCCTATTATATGGTCAAGCCCGTGGACGCCGCGTGCCTGTGCAGCCGCATCCGGGATATCTGCTCGGCCCCGGCGCAGGCCGCGCCCGCGCGGCCCCTGCCCGCCGTGCACAGCGAGGACGAGATCTCCAGCCTCTTTCTCACCATCGGCATCCCCGCGCACATCAAGGGCTATCAATATCTGCGCGAGGCGGTGCGCATGGTCTCGCGGGATCGCTCCCTCCTCGGGCGCATCACCAAAGAGCTCTATCCCGGCGTTGCGCGGCATTTCGGCACGAGCGCGAGCAAGGTGGAGCGCGCCATGCGCCATGCCATCGAGGTGGCATGGAACCGCGGGCGGCTCGACGCCGTAAACGCGCTGTACGGCTATCGCGTGTTCACCCCGGAGGACAAGCCCACCAACGGCGAGTTCATCGCCGTGGTGAGCGACAAGCTCTCCCTCGAACGCACGGCCTCCTGAAGCGCAGAGCCCTCTCCCGCGGGAGAGGGCTCGTTTTTTCATTTCGATTCATCTGATCGTTCACTGCATCTTGCGCAGCGTTTCCTCAAACGCCCGCGCAACGGCAGCGGCGCATTCCGGCCCCACAGAATTCGTCTCCTCATAATGATCCTCGCCGAGGCTGTCCATCGTGCGCTTGATATAGGGCGCCTCTTCGTTGAGCAAAAAGTCGCTCGGCGGCACGATATAGCCCAGCTCGTCGTTGGCCAGCCCCACGATGAGCAGCTCGCCTGCGCCCAAGCGCTGCGCGATCTGACAAAGCGGCTCCGGGTTCTCCGGGCGTTCGGGGTTCATTTGGCCGAATTCTCCGCCCAGCACCAGCTCCGGGAAGATCTCGCCGGGCAAAAGCGCAAGCGTGACGTCGGCCAGCCGCAGCGCGGCCAGCTCCGTGCGCACATGATAGCCCGTGGCGGAGCTTCCCTCCACGGCCTCGTTGTGCAGAATGCCCAGAAAGCGATAGAGCGCAAAGGCGGGGTTGTCCAGCGGCACGGTGAACTTCGTGCTTGCGAAGACGAGCTCCGGCTGCAGCTCGCGCTCGTCCTCCGGCGCGATGGACAGCGCGTATTCGGTCAGCCTGTCCGCCGTGATCTGCAGGTTCTGCTGCGCGCCCTTGGGAGAATGCGTGGCGACGAATTCCTGCGTCATGAGCAGGCCGCCGGCCGCTCCGGCTAAGAAGATCGTGTCGTCGCCCGTGCTCTCTTGCACCTGATCGCATAAAAGGCCCGGGAAATCGCGGCTGAGCATGCGGTTGTTCCCGCGCAGCGATTCCGCATGCGCGCCAAAGAACAGCATGCGAAGCCCGGCGGAGCCGTCCTGCGCGGCGAAGCGCAGCTGATACAGATGTTCGTCGTACACATGCGGGGTGCGCGAATCGCGCAACATCCCCTGCGTGCGCACCTTGCCGAAATGCAGAGTTCCTTCCTTTATATTCGCGGCGGCCTGGCGCGCGGCCTGCTGCGCCGCCTCGATCAGCCTCTGCATATAGGCGTCGTTTTTTCCGTTCACGCCCGTGGGGCCCCAAAGCCCGAGCGTGTCCGGCCCGGCGTGGGTGTGAGTGGAATAGACGTTCACGGCGGCGCAGTTGGGAATGTCCCCGAGCCCGGCGCGGATCTCACCGATCGTGCCGCTGTCCAGCGCGACGCAGTCCACGCCGATGATCAGCACGCCCTCGCCGCCCGCGTCCAGCCAGACCGCGCGCGCCTGACACAGATCCAGCACGCCGTCGATCTCCCAGCCGCTGTTGTAGCCCGCGATGTACAGCGGCTGCCCGCTCTCCGGGTCCGGCTCGATCACGGCGCTGCCAAAGCCAAAATGCCATTGCTTCTGCGGCTCGGCGGCCCCGCTTTCCTGTGCGGAGGCCCCGCCCGTCATCCCGAGGGCCGCGCACAGCGCCAGCCCGAGCATCCTTCTGAATTTTTCCTTCATTATAAATAGATCTCCTTCCCGAATTCAAAACGCCCCTGCGCGCAGCATGGGCAGCAGCAGCGAGACCATCGCGCCCAGACGGATGCCGTTGACCTGCATCCGCCACAGGCAAAGCGTAAGCAGCACCACAAACAGCGCCGCCGCCAGCAGCACGCGCAGCCATCTCCTGCGCACGAACGCAAGCCCCGGCCCGCCCGCCAGCGAAAGCGCAAGCGCCTCCGGCCATGCGGGGACGATCTGCGCGCCGCGCAGTTGGCCGAGGATCGCGCCGAATTCCTCCGCAGCGCTCCGGCCGATCAGCCCGCCCAGCGAAAGGACGACCGCCCCCAGAGAGCGCACGAGCAGCGCGCTCAGCCCCAGCGCCGCCGCAGCGCAGAGCAGGCCCAGCGCTCCGCCCGCGCAAAGCTTTTTTATCATACCCATCCGCCCTTCCTTTTTATCGCCAAAGGCCGAAAAAGCCGCGCCTTGAGTATACCACACGCGCCCGCGCTTCCACAACCGGCACACGATATTCACCGATTTCAGAAAATTTTCGCATTTTATGCATTATTCATCGTTTTTCTTGAATATTTAGGCTTGACATATGCAATTTTATGCATTATAATGGCAACTGTCATTTCCAGAAAGGATGCGAAACACAATGAAAAAAACTTTGATCGCCCTCGTCGTAGCTCTGGTCCTGTGCCTCTCTTCCGTGAGCGGCATGGCCTGCACCGCCATCTATGTCGGCTCCAATCTCACTTCCGACAATTCCACCCTCTTTGCCCGTTCCGAGGACATCTCCAACAGCTATAACAAGCTCTTCTACTGCGCCCCGGCGGGCCAGCACAAGGCCGGCGAAGTCTACACCGGCTGCTATGGCTTCACCTACACCTTCACCAAGGATTCCTACTCCTACACCGCGTTCTCCGATGACAACGGCGTGGGCGTCGAATTCTACTGCCCGGACTGCGGCAGCACCCACGCCCACACCCCCTATCAGGCGGGCGGCACCAATGAAATGGGCCTCTCCGTCTCCGCCACCGAGACCCTGCACGCCTCCGACGCCGTGACCGAGGCCGACCCCTACAACTGGGAGACCGGCATCGAAGAGGCCGAGATCCCGACCGTGCTGCTGAGCGAATGCGCCACCGCCAAGGAAGCCGTGCTGCTGCTCACCTCCATCTATGACACCGTCGGCTGCCAGGGCGGCTCCGGCATCTTCATCGGCGACCACAGCGAGACCTGGTACATCGAAAATACCACCGGCTCCGCCTACATCGCTCTGAAGCTGACCCCCGACATGGCCTTCGCCGTGCCGAACCAGTCTGTCATCGGCCTGATCGACCTCGACGACACCGAAAACGTCATCGCTTCCGCCAACCTGATCGAAGTGGCCAAGACTGCCGGCACCTTCGTGGGCGACGAAGAAGCCAACACCATCGACTATCTCGCTTCCTACAACGCCGACCAGGTGGCCAACGGCCGCATGATCAGCGCCATGGCGCACTTCAACGCCGAAGCCACCGCCGAGCTCACCTTTGCGGACTACGCCATCTCCAACGTGGACGCCGAAGGCAACGTCGTGCCCATGTACACCAACATCGCCCTCGACCGCGTCTTCACCGTGCAGGATATCATCGATTACTATGATATCGACGGCATCGGCTCCACCGGCAACCTGGAGATCCACATCTTCCAGACCTACAAGCAGGACGATGTGGTCGACACCATCGAATGGGTCGCCATGGACAACGGCTGCTACAGCGTGTTCGTGCCCTATTTCCCGATGCTGACCACCGACACCTACGCCGCCTATCAGCTCAGCACCGCTCCGGCCACCTTCTCTCAGGAAGAGCCGACCGAAGGCCTCTACTATCCGACCACTGCCCGCATCCGCAATGAGGCCGGCGAGCGCGTGACCGTCGAAGGCTTCAAGTCCTTCCCGGAAAACTGGGCCGATTCCTTCTACTGGACCTTTGACGCCCTCTCCAACCTGTGCCTGACCGGCGCGACCGAAGAGGAGATCCTGAACGTCGAGGCCACTCTGGCCAAGCTGCAGTCCGATTGCTTCGATGCTCTCGAAACGCTGAAGCTGGAAGTTGCCGCCGCGGAAAATAACGAAGCCGCCGCTGCGATCGCCACCGAGATCAGCATGAACACTGCCGCCGCCGTGCATGCCGCCGCCGTCGAGCTGGTCAACGGCCTGAAGTAAGCCCTATCCTCAAAAAAACAAACACAACGCCCCGCGCCAAACAAAACGGCGCGGGGCGTTCTCTGTGTGCAAAGGGGCGCGAAATGTGATATAATAGGGTTTAGGAATCCGCGCAGCGGATTCCGGGTCGAAAGCCCGCGGCAGCGGGGGGGTTCGACAAACATAATATACGGTCCCCACAGCGTTGACGCACAACAAGGCGGAGGCCGCGCGCCCCGCGAAAGGGAGGCCCCGAAAAATGAAGCGATACGGCAGCCAGAACAGCACAGCCTATTTTTTCGTGTCCATCATGTTTTTTCTCGCGGCGGCGATAGACCGCAACTTCGTCTATGCCATCTGCGGCGTGTGCCTCATTTTCCTCGGCTCGCTGCGCCGCAAGCGCGAACGAAAATAAACCCGCAAAAGCCCCCCGCATATCGGCAGGGGGCCTTTTTTATATGCGTTTCTCAGCCGCGCACGACGAGCGGTTCGCCCTCGCAGCGCGAGGCGTTGAGCTCCGCGAGCCGCTGCATGGGCACGCGGTAGCGCTTGCCGATCTCCCAGAGCTCCTCCTCCCGGGAAGGCCAATAAAACACCACGGAGAACGGCGTTTTTTCGACCGGCTCCGCCGCCGCGGAACGCAGCAGGCGCAGCTCCTTCTCGCTTCGGTGCGCGCCCGTGACGTGCAGCGCGCAGCTCACCTCCAGCCGGTCGTTCATCAGCGCCGTCGCGTCCGCGCTCTCCGTCTCCAGCTCGATCGCGTCCGAATCCGTCAGCGCGACGGGGCAGTCGATCGCAAAGGGCAGCTCCTCCTTCGCGCTGCACAGCGCGCCGCTGCCCGAGGCCAGGTACAGCGCCTGTGTCTCCAATATGCCGGAGATGCGCGAGCCGCACGCGGCGCTGTCGATCTGGCCGATCTGCGGCCGCACCCGCAGGGCGATGACCGTGCCGGGGGAGGGCGCGCCCTCCGGCAGCATCATGTTCGTGCGCACCGTCTCACGCAGGCTGATCGGCTCCACGCCGCTGCAGAAGGAAACAGGCGCGTATTCGCAGCGTAGATCTGCGCCGCCCACGCCGTAGGCGTCCGCCAGCGCGGAAACGCTGTCCTCGCCCAGCGCCTTCACCCGCACATCCACCTCCGCGTCAAAATGCAGGTTCGTGCCGCCGTCCTCCGCCTGCTGCAGCCGCGCGGAGAGCCGGTTGAGCCCGGCCGAGGCCTCCACGCGCTCGCACAGCCAATCCGGCAGCTCCACCAGCTGCGCAAAGGGCAGAGAATACTTCACCAGCGCCACCGGCCTGCCCGGCACACCGCTGCCCACCAGCGCCTCCGCCAGCACGGCGCCGCTCACCTTGACGCCGCCCAGATCCGCGCTCGCGTCGTCTATGCGCACCGTGCCCCAGTCCATCAGCGCCGTGCGCGCGTCCAGCACGGGCGGCATGCGCGCGTCCCCCTCCAGCACGGCCTGCGCGCTGCTCTCCGCGCTGATCTTCATGCTTGAAACGGGCTCCTGCTTCAGCTCGAGGCCCTCCTCGCCGTTCAGCGCGGTGATCAGCTCCGTTTTTTCCAGCGCCAGCACACGCACATGCAGCCCGACCACCGCCTGAAACACGATATGGCCGTTTTCATAGCTCGACTCCACATGCTCGACCCCGGCCTCGCACAGGCAGGACATGCCCGCCGCCGCGCCCGGCAGGTCGATCGCCCGGCTCAGGGCGGCGTTCGCGCGCAGAGCGCCGGCCTCTCCGTCTTCGCCGAGCTTATACAGCGCCTGCGCGGAAAGGCTCCCGTCCACGACGACGCGGTCCGTCTGCACGTCCACTTCGCCCATCGTCAGCCGCGCCTCCTCCAGCAGCACGACGACGGCGTCTCTGCCCGCGCCCGGCACGATCGCCTCGGCGCGCACGGGGATCTGCACGCGCTCCTCTCCGATGATCCGCTCCGTCTCGATGCTCTGCCGGATCTCTTCCAACGCCATCTCCGACACCTCGCTTCCCGTTTTTTGTCGCTAAAGCCTATGCCGCGCGCAGGCGGCCTATGCGCAAAAAAGAAGACCGGCCGCGCGGGCCGGTCTCCGGGTGCTATACGATTTTTTCTTATTTGAAGTCCTCGCAGGCGCGGACATACGCCTCGACGTTCTCCCAGGGCACCTCGGGCTCGAGCAGATGCGTGGGGCAGGCGAGCAGGCCGCCCTTGTCGCCGGCGATTTCCAGATTTTCGAACACCTTGCGCCGCACGCCGTCGGGCGTCTCAAAGGGCATGACGCTCTGCGTGCCGATGGTGCCGTTGAAGGAGAGCCTGTCGCCGAACTGCTCGTGGATGCGCCGGAAATCCATGCATTCGGGCTGAACGGGGTTGAGCACGTCGATGCCCGCGTCGATCAGATGGGGAATGAAGGGCTCGACATAGCCGCAGGAATGGTAGATCACGATGATCTCCGGGTTCACGGCGCGCGCCGCGTCGATCACGCGCTTGAGGCGCGGCTTGAGATAATCGCAATAGAGCCGCTCGCTCATCATGATCGTGCGCTGCATGCCGATATCATCGCCCAAAAAGAGCAGATCGCATCCCGCCTCGGCATATTTGGCGGCCCGCAGCGCGGCGCTCTGCGTAACCCTATCCAAAATGCAGTCCGCCATCTCGTCTTCGCTGAGCATGTCCATCATCAGCTCTTCCATGCCGCGGATATACCACGCCTGTTCCCAGACGGTACACTGCATGTCTCCGCAGGCAGCGAGGCCCTTTGCGTGGATCTGTTCCACCTGCCCCTTCTGGTGCGAAAAATCCGCGCGCGAAAAATCCGGGAAGGGATATGCGAGGATCTCCTCCACGCTTTCGCATTTCTTGAGCGGATTGCGCATGTAGGTCATGTGCTTTGCCTCTGCGCTGCCGGGCTCATGGCCCACGCCGTAAACGTCCACCGTCGCGCCGGGCTTGAGCGCGTCGAAATAGCGCAGAAACCTGCTCGTGTCGCGGTCTTCCGGGCGCAGCACGCCGTCCTGCACGCCGAGGGAGGAAAATCCGAAGGTCTCCGCGGGCGTGTGCTCCGCACCGTAGATCTCCCTGTATTTTTCCATCAGCGAGGGGCAAAGGCTAAACGACACCGGCGCCTTTTCATAGCCCTTGCGCCTGTACAGGGAGATCAGGTTTTCTCTCTTGTTCATATTTTTCGCGCACCTCCTTCGTTGTATGCCGGGGATCGTTTCCAAATCAATCCTCCCGGCGGCCGACGCCCGCGATGGCCAGCAGGCGCAGCAGCTGTAAGATCGCCATGGCCGCAGAGGCCACATAGGTCAGCGCGGCGGCGTTGAGCACGCTGCGCGCCTCCGCCGTCTCGCCCGTGGTGAGCACGCCCGTCTCGGTCACGCTGCGCAGCGCGCGGCTGCTGGCATTGAATTCGACCGGCAGTGTCACCAGCGCAAAGAGCACCGTGAGCGCAAAGAGCCAGATACCCGCCTCAAGAAGCGGCTGCCAGCGGACGATCAGGCCCACCACAAACAGCGGCCATGCCAGATTCGAGCCGATATTGACCGCGGGCACGGAGGCCGTGCGCAGCTTGAGCGGGCCGTAGCCCTGCGCATGCTGCAGGGCGTGCCCGGCTTCATGGCAGGCCACGCCGATGGCGGCGACGGAATCGGAATGACGCACGTCTCTGGACAGACGCAGCGTTTTGGTGGTCGGGTCGTAATGGTCGCCCAGCTTTCCGCGCGCGTCCTCCACGCGCACGTCGAACACGCCCTGCTCGGCGAGCATGCGCAGCGCGGCTTGCTCGCCGGTCAGCCCGCCGGCAGAGCGGATCTTCCTTCCGCGCTCAAAGGCGGATTTGACCCGATACTGCGCGAACATCGCCAGCAGCAGGCCGGGCAAAATGAGGATGTATGTCGGATCCCAATAAAACATATGATGCGTTCCCTTCTTGTTTCGTCTCGGAAGAAATTTCTTCTTCTCCTGATACAGTATACCGCAAAGCGGCCCCCGCGAAAAGCGAAAGCAGCCCAAACGTCGAAATTTCCGCCCGAACCGTCGCAAAAAAGGCCGTATAGAAACGCGCCCCGACGCAGATACTGCTTTTCGAAAGCGAGGGATCATCATGCAAACCAAGTGGAAAACCTTTGCCGCGGCGGCGGCGCTGTGCGCGCTGCTGGCGGGCTGCAGCCGCAGCACCGGAGAGCTCGACCTGCCCGCCGCCACAGCCGCGCCTTCCGCAACGCAGAGCGCGGGCGCAAACGCCTCCCTTCTGCCGGAGAAGCTGGTGCTGGTCGGCGGCGTGCCCACGCTGCGGGTCTACGTCGCGCAGTCGCAGAGCTATCAGGAGATGGATATCGAGCGCTATGTCGAGGGCGTGCTCGCCGGAGAGATGCGCAACGACTGGCCCATGGAGGCGCTCAAGGCGCAGGCGATCCTCGCCCGCACCTTCACTCTCAAGTTCGTAAGCGAAAAGGAATCGAAATATCCCGACGCGGATATCTCCACGGACATCTCCGAGGCGCAGGCGTATAACGAAAGCGCCGTGAACGACCGCATCCGCCGCGCCGTGGAGGAAACGCGCGGCATGGTCATCGCCGGAGAGGGCGAGCTGCCCTATGCATGGTTCCATGCGCATTCCGGCGGAAAGACAGAGCTGGCGAAGGTCGGGCTGGAATGGGCCGACGACGAGCCCGCGTACACGCAGATCACCGAGGGCATGGAATCCGACAAGGCCCCCACCACGGTGAAGCACTGGACGGCGCGCTTCAGCACGCGCGAGGTGGGCGAGGCCTGCGCAAAGACCGGCGTGGAGACCGGGGCGGTGGAGAGCATCTCCATCGGCGAGAAGGGAGAATCCGGCAGGGCCGTCACGCTGCTGGTGAACGGCATGGCCGTGTCCGCGCCCTCGCTGCGCCTGCAGCTGGATTCCACCCGCTTCAAATCCACCATGCTCAGCGAGGTACTCGTCGAGGACGGCGAGGTCATCTTCCGCGGCAGCGGCTATGGCCACGGCGTGGGCATGAGCCAGTGGGGCGCCTATGCCATGGCCGAGCAGGGCAGCACCGCCGAGGAGATCGTCTCTCATTATTTCCAAAATGTCGAGCTCGTCTCCCTCTGGGAGTGAGCCGCGCACGCAAAACAGCGCCGCGCGCCGGTATCTTCGCCGGTGCGCAGCGCTGTTTTTCTGCCCCTGCCGGGGCTTTATTTCTTTTTGGCTCTCATCCGCGCGCAGGCGGCCCACGGAAGCGCCGCCCCGCAGAACTCTGCCATCGTCTTCTCCTCCCGGCGCGCTCATTCCCGCTCCAGCAGCACCACGGCGGTCTGCTCGTCATACGGCGGGATGCGCACGCTCACCTCTTCCTGATGCGAGGTCGGGATGCTCTTGCCCACATAATCCGCTCGGATGGGCAACTCTCTGTGGCCCCGGTCGATCAATATCGCCAGCTGGATAGCCCTCGGCCTGCCCAGCGCGAAGATGGCCTCGATGGCCGCGCGCACGGTGCGCCCGGTGTAGAGCACGTCGTCCACCAGCACGACCTTCCTGTTCACGATCGAAAAGGGCAGCTCCGCCTTGTGCAAAATCGGCATGTCGCGCTGCGCGCCCAGATCGTCGCGGTAGTGGTCGATGTCCAGTTCGCCGCAGGGGATCTCCACGCCCTCGAAGCGCTCGATCGCCTTCGCCAGCCTCTGCGCCAGCGCCTTGCCCCTGCGCAGCACGCCCACCAGCACGATGTCCTCCGTGCCGTGGTTGCGCTCGGCGATCTCATGTGCCATCCGGGTCAGCGCGCGGTTCACCGCGGCTTCGTCCATGATCTCGGCCTTGATCCGTTCCTTCTGCATCGCGCGCTTCCCTCCTGCGGAAGATGTTCCCCTGTATCTGTGTTGTAGTCTATCACGCGCCGGGCCGGGCGCGCAAGAGGGCCGTTTATATTTTTCCGGCCCTGCGCAGGGCTTCCGCCTCCAGACGCAGCCCCTCGCGCAGCTCCATCGGCGCATAACCGAAGTCCGCCGCAGCCTGTTCGTGGGAAAAGCTGCGGTCCTCCGCCATGCGCAGCACCTTCTCGCGGTAATCGACCCTGCCGCCGCTGCACGCGCGCAAGAGCTTCGCCGCAGTATGCGCAAGGGCGAGCGGCACGGGCACGAACAGCCTCTTTTTGCCCATCACCGCGCAGATCTCGCGCATGAGGTCGGCAAAATCGATCTTCGTACCGCCGGAGAGGTTATAGTCCCGGCCTGCGGTCTCCTTCGGATGCACGAGCGCCTGATAATACGCGCGGCCGAGGTCGCTCTGGTGTACGGGCTGCAGCGCATAGCGCCCGCCGCCGATGAGCGGGAACACGGGCAGGCGGCGCGCCATGCCGAAGAAGCGGGCGATGGTGCCGTCGTTCGCGCTGCCGTAGATCATCGTCGGGCGCAGGATCGTCAGCGCGACGCCCCGCCCGGCGATCAGCTCGCGGATCTTGCGCTCGATCTCCAGATAATCCGCCTTTGCGGATTGGTATTTCGAAAAAATGCCGGTCGTATGCACGAGGATCAGCCGCTTCGCGCCGTTTTCCACCGCCGCGCGCACCAGCGGCCAGGATTTGCGCGTGCCCGCGATGTGCAGAAGGGTGTCCGTGCCGCGCGTCGCCTCGCGCACAAACGCCTCGTCATAGAGGTTGCCCGTGCGCAGCTCGATCGGCAGGCCGCACTCCTTGAGCGCGCGCGTGTCCGAGCTCGGCCGCACGATCGCCGCAAAGCACATGCCCTCGGGCGGCTGCGCGGCCAGCTGCTGCAGAAAATAAGCGCCGCTGCGCCCCGTCAGCCCTGTGATCAATACGCGTTCCATGTGCAGCCTCCTCTTTGTCAGAAAATCAGATACGCCGCCAGCCCCAACACGCCGCACGAGGCCATGACGAGGATGGGGTTGGTTTTTTTGATGCGCAGCACGGCAAACGCCGCCGCAAACAGCACCGCGCCGATCCAATCCACATTGGCCAACGCCGCCTCCTTGCCCGAAAAGACGACCGTCTGCAAAATGCCCAGCCCCGCGCCGGCGATCAGCGCCACGACTGCCGGGCGCAGGCTGCCCAGCACGCTCTGCAGCGCGTCGAGCTTCCTGTAGCGAAAATACACGAACGCCAGCACGGAAACGATGATGAGCGAGGGCAGGATGCAGCCGAGAGTGGCCGCCACCGCGCCCAGAGGCCCGGCAATGCGCATGCCCACAAAGGTCGCGGCGTTGATGGCGATGGGGCCCGGGGTCATCTCCGCGATGGTGATCAGGTCCGTAAACTCCGCCATCGTCAGCCAGCCGTTGAGCGTAACGGTCTGCTGCTGGATCAGCGGCATGGCGGCATAACCGCCGCCGATGGAAAACAGGCCCACCTGTGCAAAGGCGGCGACGAGCTGCAAGAGGATCATTGCGCCGCCCCCTTTCTCGCCGCAACGGCGCGGCCCACGCCGATCAGCGCCGCCGCCAGAATGATCCAGACGACGTTGACCTCAAAGACGAACGTGGCAACGAACGCGCCGAGCATGACGATATAATTCCATGCGGAGGGCTTTTTCAGGACGCTCGCGCCCAGAGAGCAGACCACGTCCAAGATCACCGCGGCAACGCCCGCCTGCATGCCGCGCAGCACCAGCGCAACATATCGATTTGCCGCAAAGGCGGCATAAAAGAGCGAAATGATCGATATGATGACCATCGGGGGGATGATCGTGCCGAGCACGGCGGCGAGCATGCCTGCAAAGCCGCCCACCTTCCAGCCCACGAGGATCGCGGCGTTCACGGCGATCGCTCCGGGGGAGGACTGGGCCAGCGCGGTCAGATCGAGCATCTCCGGTTCGCTGATCCAGTGATACTCCTCCACAAACTTGCGCCGCATGAACGTGACGATGACAAAGCCCCCGCCAAAGGTACAGGAGCTGATATATAACGTCGACAAAAACAACTGCAGGATCCGGTTCGGCCGCTTCTCCACAGAGCGCGCCCCCTTTCTTCGCCTCATTATACTTCCATAGGCGCACGCCTGTCAGCACAGGTCGGAAAAATTCACAAAAAAACTTGCCCCGCCCCGGCGCGTATTGTATAATTTAACATAATTGCTCCTTCAATCAAAAGCGAAAGGGATGTACCGTTATGACAAAATGGAAAATTGCCGACGCGCATTGCGACACTCTTTTCTCCATCGGTGTGGCCAACCGCGACCCGCAGAGCCTGCAGGTCACTGCTGATCGCCTCAAGGCGGGCAACGTCTGCGTGCAGACGCTGGCCATGTTCGCCGGCGGCAAGGGCCCGGCGGGCGAGCCCTACAAAAAGGCCGTCGCCATGCTGGAAAACCGCGAAAAAGTGGGCGTGAAGATCTACGAAGGCGCGCTGCCGGAGGAAATGCCCGAGGCGCCCGGCGCAGTGCTCTCCATCGAGGGCGGCGAGATCCTCGAGGGCAGCATCACCCGCCTGGACGAGTTCCACGCCCGCCATCACATCCGCCTGATCGCCCTGACCTGGAACAACGAAAACGAGATCGCCTATCCCTCCGCCAAGGACGGACCGGGCTTGAAGCCCTTCGGCCTGCATCTGCTGCGCGAGATGGACGCGCGCGGCGTCTGCGCAGACGTCTCGCATCTGAGCGAGAAGGGCTTCTGGGACGTGATCGACCACGCCGCCCTGCCCCCGGTCGCCAGCCATTCCAACTACAAGCCGCTGTGCAACATCCACCGCAACCTGACCAAAGAGCAGGTAAAGGCCATCATCGAGAAAAACGGCTTCATCGGCATCAATTTCTATACCCATTTCCTCGTGGAGCAGGGCGAAGCCACCCTTGAGGACGCCATGCGCCATATCGACGCCATCATGGAGCTCGGCGGCGAAAACGTGCTGGGCTTCGGCTCGGACTTCGACGGCATCGAATCCTGGCCGGAGGGGCTGAACGACCCGTCCTATCTGCCCGCCTTCTGCGACCTGCTGCTGCAGCGCGGCTACACGCAGGCGCAGGTGGAAAAGATCGCCGGCGGCAACTATTGGCGTCTGCTCAAGCAGGCCGAGGCGGCGGCGACCATCAAGTGACCCTCCCGCGCCCCGTCGTCCCATGACCCATCCTTTCCGCCGTCCGGCATATCTCCGGGCGGCGGAATTTGAAAAAAGGTGCTGATCTACCCTCGTGCTCACTTTGCTTTCCCGTATTTTTATCCTTGACCGCCCGAAAATGTCGGAGGAAACGCAGCGCGGCCGATACGGCGCGCTCTGCGGCGCGCTGGGCATCGCGCTGAACCTGCTGCTCTTTGCGGCCAAGCTCGCTGCCGGGCTCGTCTCCGGTTCCATCGCCGTGCTCTCCGACGCCTTCAACAACATGACCGACGCGGCCTCCTCCATCCTCACCATCATCGGCTTCCGTCTGTCGCTGCAAAAGCCCGACCCGGACCATCCCTTCGGCCACGGGCGCATGGAACAGATCACCGGGCTGATCATCTCCGGGCTGATCCTGCTCACGGGCTACGAGCTGCTCACCTCCTCCGTCGGCGCGATCCTGCATCCGCAGGAGGTGCAATTCGGGCTGCTCCCGGCGCTGGTGCTCGTGCTGAGCATCGGCATCAAGGGCTATATGTACGCCTACAACCGCGCCGTGGGCAAGCGGATCGACTCCGCGCCGCTGCGGGCCTGCGCCACCGACAGCCTCTCCGACATGGCTTCCACCGCGCTCGTGCTCTCCTCCATGCTCCTCTCCCATTTCTGCGGCCTGCAGATCGACGGCTATTGCGGCGTGCTGGTGTCGCTGTTCATCCTCAAGGCGGCCTATGACGCCGCGCGCGACACGATGGGCGAGCTGCTCGGCCGCGCGCCGCGCAGAGAGCTGGTGGAACAGATCGAGCATCTGGTGCTCTCCTATCCGGAGATCATCGACGTGCACGATCTGGTCGTGCATGATTACGGCGCGGGCAGGCTCATGGTCACCCTGCACGCCGAGGTGCCGCTGGACGGAGACCTGCTCTCGCTGCACAGCGTGGTCGACGATGCCGAGCGCGCACTCAAGGAGCGTTTAGGCTGCGTCGCCACCATTCACATCGACCCGATCCGCACGCAGGACACACACATCAACGAACTGTACCGGCAGGTGAAGGCGCTCGTGCAGGATTTTGACCCGCAGCTGAGCCTGCACGATTTCCGCATAGCGCCCGGCCCGATCCACACCAACATCATCTTCGATATCGTCGTTCCGCACCGCTACCGCCTCTCCGACGAACAGCTCGAAGAGGTGATCAGCGCGCGCGTACACGCTCTGGCGCCGGAATACCGCGCCGTGATCGAGATCGAACGCAGTTACACCGGCTGAACCTCCTTCCCATCTGCGCAACGCAAGGAGTGTGAACACATCCATGGATCCTCTCTTGCTCCGAGCCTGCAAATCGGGCTCCTATGGCGACCTGCGCATAGACGACAGCGGCTACATCGCCGTGGCCGGCCTATGCTATTGCTTCGGCAAGCCCAGCAAAAAACTGTGGGGCTTTCTGCAGGAAAACTATAAAAACCGCATCGTCGTGCCCATGAGCGAGCAATGGCGCGAAGAACTCGAACAGCACGACCCGGAATACGCGCAGGCGCGGCGCTGGGCCATGCGCCCCACGCCCCTGCTCTCGGACACCGGACACCTCATGCGCCTGGAAGAGCAGCTGCCCCCGGGCTATCTGCTCTCCTCCATGGGCGCGGCGGACGTCTCGCGCAACCCCTTCGGGCACGGCCGGCAATACCGCACGCCCGAAGCCTTCGAGCGCGAAGGCGTGGGCTGCGCGGTGCGCATAGGGGAGGAGATCGTAAGCGCGGCTTCCTCCTTCATCACCTTCCGGGGCGAGATCGAAGTGGACGTGGCCACCTTGCCCGCCCACCGCAGAAAGGGCCTCGCCCGGGCGTGCGCCGCGGGCCTCATGCGCCGCTGCGCGCTCAAAGGGCTCGTGCCGCATTGGGACGCGCAAAACCCCGCCTCCCGCGCTCTCGCCGAAGAGCTGGGCTACGAAACGGAGCGGGAATACACCGTCTTCGTACGCTCGGAATACCTCCGTTTCCTCTAAACGCAAAGCAGCGCCCGCAAAGACCGCGCAAAGGAAGGGGCTTTCCTTCGCAGCGCCTTACGTCTGCAGCTGCTATGCGGCGAACGAACCGAAACCGCAAGCCGATCGCGGCCTGCGGTTTTTCATACTGACATGATAGAATAAAGACGACAAACTTGAATTTAGTGGAGTGTTGATATGACAAACGATAGAATATATAAGATGTCCTTTTCGAAGGTTTATCCTCTTCTTATTGCAAAGGCAGAGAAAAAGGGACGAACGAGAGATGAAATAGATGAGATCACTTGTTGGTTAACAGGATACAGCAAAGAGCAGATATCGGATTTTATGGCAAATGACATCGCATATGGTGATTTCTTTTTGAATGCACCAGAACCTAACCCTAATCGTAAAATGATTACCGGAAAGATTTGCGGCGTTCGTGTGGAAGAAATAGAAGACCCCTTGATGCAGGAAATACGTTATTTCGATAAATTAGTAGATGAATTGGCAAAAGGAAAATCGATGGACAAAATATTGAGAAAGTGATAATTGCTATTGAGGATGATTTAGTATGTGGACTTGTCCAAAATGTGGAAGAGAATTTAAAAGAACAAACCAAGGTCATTATTGTGGCAAGGCTCCTGATAGTGTGGATGAATACACTGAACTACAGACTGCGGAAGCGCAGGCATACATTACGGAACTGAGAGAAATAATTGTACGCTGTGTTCCCGATGTAAAAGAAAGAATAGCTTGGAGTATGCCTTTTTTTCACAAAGGTAACTGCAGTGTATCCTTTGCTGCCTACAAAAACCATATCAGCCTATATATCGACCAGGCCGTTATCGAAAGAATAAGACCGCAGCTAAATGAATTTGCAATAAAGAAGAACGCGATTTATTTGGCATACGACAGGGCATTGCCAATACAGGCAATTGAAGATATTATAAGACAATGCTTTGAATCTGTTTGATAAATTCCAATTTATCGCGCAGATGCAGCACGCATTCCGCCTCTATTTGATCAGGGCGCAATTCCTGCGCACTGTTTCCGTGCATTGCGTTCGTTGGGCCGCATAAGCAAGCGAGCATCCGGTGATCTGCCGGGTGCTCGCTTTTCGCTGCCGGATACGCCGTTCCATAGCAGCGCCCCCCGGTGCGCTGTTTTTGCGCCGCGGCGTCCCTTCTCTGCGCATTTCCCGCGCGGCGCGCGCATACGCTTGCCCGAACAGGACGAACACGGAGGTGGCGCAGCGTTGCACAAGCCCTATCGCATCCGCATCCGACAGCCCGCCCGCCGCAGATGGGCTTTCCTCTTGCTCGTCGCGGGCGCGCTCTGCCTGTATATCGCCTCTTTTTCCGGCAAGAGCTCCCGCATGACGATCGAGCCCTCCGGCGGCGTGCTCGTCACGCGGGAGCAAAGCCTGCCGGAGCAGTGCTTCTATGCGGTCTCGCTCTTTTCCTCGCCGGAGCTGCTCTGCGCGCAGACGGAAGCGGCGCGTTATGCCTCGCGCGGCGCGGCGGGCGTCGTGCTGGCGCAAAACGGCCTGTACCATTCCGTCGGTGCAATCTTCCCCGCGCAGGAGAGCGCCGAGCGCCACGCCGCGGCTTTGCATGCCGCCGAAGGCATCGATGCGCAGGTCGTCGCGCTCCCCCTTTCGCCGGTGCTTCTGCGCGTCACGGCCACGCAGCGCCAGCTCGACGCGCTTTTGCAGGCGGAGGCGCTCGGCCGACAGGCGGCGCTTCGGCTCGGCGAGATCGCCCTGCGCATCGACAGCGGCGCGATCGACCTCGCAGGGGCGCAGAGCCTGCTGGACGAGCTGCACGGGCAGCTTGCGCAGGCGGGCGAGGCGCTCGCGCAGAAGAGCATCGGGGGAGGGGAGCCTGTCTGTGAGCGGCTCGCCGCGCTTTTACAGGAGGCCGCGCAGAAGGCGGAGCGCCTCTCCGGCCTCGAATCGCCCGCGCGGCTGCTCTTCTCCTCGGCGGTGCGCGCCCTGCAGGCGGAGCTTTTCATGCAGATGAGCGCGTGGCGCGCGCAGCTCGGTGCATAAGGCGTTTTCGGGCGACCGCAAGGGTCGCCCCTACAATAGGATACGCGGCAGCTATTGTCCGTCGGCACAGCCGACCGGCCGCAAGGGTCGCCCCTACAACAGAAAACGCGGCAGCAATTGTCTGTCGGCACAGCCGACCGACCGCAAGGGTCGACCCTACAAGGGCATGCCGTCCAAAAAGACAGTACGCCTTTGTATTTTTCATTCCCTCACGGCTCGATCTCGCAATACGCCACCTTTTCACGATTCCATGTATAGGAAACGAACAGCTTTCCCTCCTGCGCGAGAATGGCCGGGTAGGAATACTCGCCCGGCGCGGTCTCGAGATCCATCACGCGCTCAAAATGCGCGCCGCCGTCTTCCGAAACGAACAGGCTCAGCGGCGTGCGCGCGCCCCAGTTTTCCGAAACAGGATTCGCGCACAGCCAGAGGCGGCCCCGTTCATCCTGCGCAAGGTCCACGCCGGAATTGTTGTTGGGCATGCCCGTGCCGTAGGCGCAGCACCACGTTTCGCCTCCGTCGGTCGAATCGGAGCGCAGGATCTCGCCCTCTGTGGAGCGCAGCAGCATATGCACGCCTGTTTCATCCTCCCAGAGCGTGGGCTGGATCACGCCTTTGCCATCTATTTTGCGCGCGTTTTCGCAGGGCTTTTCTCCCTCGCGCCAGAGCGGCACGAAGGCGCTCCGGCGAAAGGTCTTTCCGCCGTCGTCGCTCAGGTCGGCAAACGCGTTCCACGTCGTGGGCGTTTCCACGGACGCGCCGGAAATCATGCGTCCGCTGCGCAGCAGGATCGGCTTGTTTTTGACCGGGCCTCTGCCGCCGATATCGCCCGGGACAAGCTCCTGCGGCGCGGAAAAACGCCTGCCGCCGTCCTCCGAGAACATCGCGCGCGTGTGCCACTGCGGGATCTTCCGGCCCACTTTGTAATACAGCGCCACATTTTCCCCGTCGGCAAAGAGCACCGGGTTC
Organism: Eubacteriales bacterium; assembly: GCA_030528845.1. The sequence continues at coordinate 16,243 of JAUMYC010000002.1, read as the reverse complement.
CAATGCGGCAGATCCCTTTCCCCGGCGATCAGGAACGGCCTGCCCCAGCCGAATTCCCCTCTGCGCGCCATGTAGATATCCACATCGCCCGCCGCCTCCTGCGTGCCGCCGAACCAGCACAGCAGCGTTTCGCCGCCGACGCGCGCGACGGTGGTCGCATGGCAGCTCGGGGTCGGGACGTCGATGATCTCCTGCAGGGTCAGCCTCGCCATTTTTTCCTCCTCCTATGCAAAAGCCGCCGGGAACCAAGCCCCGGCGGCATGTTTTTTTCTCAGAATCCGTCGGCGCTGTACATGCTGACGGGCAGCGGGAACCAGTTTTCCACGCAGGCGGGCAGGGCGTCGGTGTCCGTCCAGCGCAGGCTGGCCAGCAGAAGATCCTGCGCCTGCAGGCGGCTGAACACGGCGTCCGGCGCGTCGCCGGTCTTCTGTACGGAAACGACGTTGTCCTTCACCTCGATGGCGATGCGCTCGCCTTCGGTCTCCAGCACGAAACGGCCGTCCGTCAGGCGGGCATAGCTCGCCTTGAGCGAGAGCCAGAGCCGGACGATCTTCGCAAAGTTCTCGATGCGGAACATTTCGATCCAGCCGCTCCGGCCGCTGCCGGCGACCTTCGAAAGCGTGCGCACGCGCTGCTTGTTCCAGACAGGGGCCGCGATCTCTACGCGCCTGCTGCCGTGCGCAAGATGCCACGCCTTGAGCACGCCTTCGCAGTCGGCCTCGTCGGTCAGGTTCATTTCGGTGATCATCTCGTCGAACTTGCCCACCAGATAGCCGGCAAATGCGCCGTTTTTGAGGATCGCCGTCGCCTTTTTGTTCCACGAGCGGCAGATCAGCGCAAAATCCGCTTCCCCGCGCTCGGCATAGACCGGCTGCGCCGCATGCAGCGCGTGGGCCTGCGCAACAAACGGGCCGATCTCTTCAAAGGTATAGGGCGACGCGTCCACTGCGCGCATGCCGTGGCGGAAATTGTCTTCACCCAGGCCAAAGTGCAGCCCGAGGCCGCCCTGGGTGAAGCCGAAATATTCGTAGCGCTGCCTTCTGCCGCCCAGCGAGAGCAGCTCGATGCCCTTCGCCTTTGCGTCCTCCAGCGCCATGGTCATGCAGGCCTTCATATGGCCCTTGCCCTTGGCGTAGGGATGCGCGGAGACGGAGCCGATGACGCCTGTTTTGATCGTCTCGCCCAGCACGTGCTGCACGCCCTCCCAAAGGCCGACCAGCCCTTCGATCCGGCCGTCCTCGATGGCGATGTAATGCTCCGGCATGGCGCAGGCCCCGTCGCCGTAGGCCTTGGGGAGCAGCTCCTTGAAATCGTGCGGTTCATGCGCCATGGAGAAGACGAGGTTGATAAAGTCGATCACTTTGCCCAGCTCGTCCGGCCTTGCCTTGCGGTATTCCATCATTTTTTATCTCTGTTCCCTTCTGGCCAATTCCTTCTCATAGCATTCTTCCACAATGGCCTGCATCTGCTCGTACTTGCGCTCGATATCGTCCAGAAGCGCCATCTGCGCATGCGTGCGGATGAGGTTGTGCTGGGGAGAATTGACCTTGAAATAGGTGTCGCCGTTGATATAGTCGGTCAAAAAGCGCATGAGCAGCTCACAGGTGATGACCTTTACGCCCAGCGGCAGGAGATGGATCTCCTTTTCGCTCAAAAAGCCCGCCACCTGGCTGAGGAAGCCCTCGGTGAAGAGGCGATAGAGGTCCATATCGAGGCTGATCTTGCTCGTGTCCGGCTCATCCTCCGCCGCCGTCGAAGCGCCATAGCGGATCGCATCGCCGAAATCATACAGCGCGCAGCCGGGCATGACCGTGTCCAGATCGATCACGCAGATGGCCTTGTCGGTCTCATTGTCGATCAGGACGTTGTTGAGCTTGGTGTCGTTATGCGTCACGCGCAGGGGCAACTCGCCCTTTGCAAGGAGCTTTACGATCTCTCCGCTCATCTTGCGGTGCTCGAATACGTATTCGATCTCCTCTTCCACCTCCGCCACGCGGCCGACCGGGTCTGCCGCGACGGCAGCCACGAAGGCATAAAAGCGCTTGGTGGTGTTGTGGAAGTCGGGCAGCGTTTCCGCCAGCATCTCCGCCGGGAAATCGCTCAGCCTCTTCTGGAACTCGCCGAAGGCGCGGCCCGCCTCATAAAAATGCTCCGGCTTAACGATCTCGTCGTACGGGGTGGCCTTGTCGATATAGCGATAGGCGCGCCAATAGGAGCCCGCGCGGTCGATATACATCGTCTGCCCGGTCTTGGTGGAAATGACCTCCAGCACGCGTCTGGAAGGGTCTTCCCCGTCGGCGACAAAGCTGCGGCGCAGATGCTCGGTCACGATGGAGATGTTGTTCATCGCTATCATCGGATCCTTGAATACGAAGCTGTTGATATTCTGCAGCGTATAATGGTGGATCGCGCCAGTCTTACCGCGGTAGTAAAGATGATAAGTGCTGTTGATGTTGCCGCTGGTCATCTCTTCCACTTTGATATACGTTCCCTCAAAGCGGAACACCGGCAGTATGTTCTTGATACGATTATACACCATGGTCCCTGTTTCCTTTCATTGCGGCGTCGGAAAAAGCGGCGCAGGGCCGCTTTTTCCGCGCATAGCCCCCCTCCTTGAGCAGGCGCTCAGAAGGTATAGGTCTTGCCTTCCTTATCGGCGATATAGGCGCCCTCCATCAGCTCGGTCAGCGCGCGGGCCTCGGCCGTGCCGAAGAGGATCTCCTTGCCGTAGAGCACTCCGTCGATCCACTGGCGCACCGGGTGCGGCAGCGCCTCGGGCAGCTTGGGCCTGACCCAGCCGCCTTCCACCATCGCCGCGCTCTTCTTGGTCTTGATGCGCACGTCGTCGTCCACGCACAGGATGACGCCTTCCGTGCCGTAGATCTCCATCATGACCGGGGTCATGGGAGAGACGAGGCTGGTCTCGGAGATGGCGATGGCCTTGTTTTCAAATTCGATGGTGCAGACGGAATTGTCCTCCACCGGGCGCGGGGTCTTGTTGTTGAACATGGAGGCGATGCGGGTGGGCTTGCCCAGGATCCAGCTGGACAGGTACATCGGATGCGCGCCCAGATCCATCATCGCGCCGCCGCCGGTGGTCTCCGGGTCATACCAGTATTCCGGCAGCCAGTCGGCCAGCGCGCCGTCGTGGCAGTTGCGCACGCGCAGCACCGTCACCTCGCCCACGGCGCCGCTTTCCACGGCCTGCTTGACAAACAGATTGCGCGGCATGCAGCGGTGCGGGAAGGAGATGCCGAACTTCACGCCGGCCTTTTCGATCTCGGCGATGATCTCGTCGCAGTCGGCCACCTTGAGCGCCATGACCTTTTCGGTGAAGATATGCTTGCCCGCGCGGGCGGCCTTGATCATGAGCTCCTTGTGCATGTTGGTAGGCGAATCGATGAACACGGCGTCCACGTCTTCGCGCGCGAGCACCTTGTCGTAATCGGCGATGAATTCTACGCCCAGCTCCGCGGCCCATTCGCTGCCGCGCTGCTCGTTTTCATCCCATACGCACACGATCTCCGCGTCTTCCTGCTTCTGCAAAAACTGCGCGTATCCCTTTGCGTGGACGTGCCACTTGCTGATCATTGCGATCTTCAGCATATTCGTTTTCCTCCCAAATATTTCTGTGATTCGTGCTGTTTATTTCCCGTCCGGGCGCTCGGCCCGTCCGAAAAGCCTCTCGTATTCTGCCCAGAGCACGGGCAGGATGTGCGGGTAGCTCATGTTTTCCGGCGGCGCGGCAAAGGGCCGCACCTCTTCCATTTCAAACTCCTGCGGGAGCGGGCCCAATTTTTGCACCTCGGCCGTGAGCACCATGCCGTTTGCCCAGCCCTCGTCGTCGCGGCAGTAATAATCAAACGCCTCGCGCACCGTGCTTTCCACCGCGCCGGTCTCCTCCCAGAGCTCGCGCCGGGCGGCCTGCAGGGGGCTCTCCCCTTCTTCGATATGCCCGCCGGGCGTTTCCCATGTCTCGCGGCCCTTTTTGCGGCAGAGCAGCAGCCCCTCGCCGCAGCGCGCCATCACGACGACGAATTTATGGTCGGAAAGGCTGCGCAGCGGATGCACCGTGGTGATCCTCATCCGCTCAGGCCTTCTTTCTGCGCAGGACGATGCCCGTCCTCGCCGGCAGATACACCTTTATGCCCTTTCCCTTGCCCTTTTCGCGCAGGGGGACGAACGTCTGGCCGGGGGCGATGCGCCCCTGCCCGCCGAATTCGGGCCGGTCGGTGTCCAGCGCGAGCTCCCAGTCTCCCTCGCCCAGCTGCCCGACGGGAATGAAGAAATCCGTCTGCGAAAGGCTCGGATGCAGGTTGAAGGCGAAGATGGTGTCACCCTTGGCGTAGACCAGCAGCTTCGCATTCTGGTCGTCCCAGAGCTTGATAGCATTTCTGTCTGCCAGCACCCTGTGCTTTTTGACGACCTTGAGCATCTCCCTGTCAAAGTTTGCCAGCCATTCGTACTTGAGCATGGGGTTGTCCGCCAAAGACCACTGCCTGCGCGCATAGCCGTAGCTCCAGCCGTTGCCCTCGCGCGGGAAGTCGATCCATTCCGGATGGCCGAATTCGTTGCCCATGAAGTTGAGCCAGCCCTCGCCCGCGAGGGAGATCGTGAGCAGGCGGATGATATTGCACAGGGCGATGGCGCGGTCGATCACGATGGAGTGATAGTCCTTGTTCATACCCGTGTACATCTGCGCGTCGGCCAGGCGGAAGATGATCGTCTTGTCGCCCACCATGGCCTGGTCGTGGCTCTCGCAATAGCCCACGACCTTTTCCTTCGGACGGCAGGTCGTCAGCTCATACCAGAGCATGCCGATATCCCAGCTTTCGTCCGGATAGTCCTTAATCAGCTTGATCCAAAGATCCGGCACGCCCATGCCCAGCCGGTAATCAAAGCCGATGCCGCCGTAGCGGATGGGGATGCACATGCCCGGCATGCCGGACATGTCCTCGGCGATGGCCACCGCGAAGGGGTTGACCGCGTGGATGAGCTCCGTGGCCAGCTGCAGATAGGTCACGGCTTCCACGTCCGTATTCATGCTGAAATAGGATTCATAGCCCACGAACGCGCGGCCGAGGCCGTGGTCGTGATAGAGCATGCTCGTCACGCCGTCAAAGCGGAAGCCGTCGATATGGAACTCTTCCATCCAATATTTGATATTGGAGAGGAGATAGTGGATGACCTCGTGCTTTCCGTAGTTGAACAGGCGCGTGCGCCACGCCGGATGCACGCCGCTGGGGCCGGTGTGGAAATACTGGCCCTCGGAGCCGTCGAAGCGATAGAGGCTCTCGCCCTCGTTGGCGCAGGAATGGGAATGGACGAGGTCCATCAGCACCATGATGCCCATGCCGTGCGCGGTGTCGATGAGGTATTTCAGATCGTCCGGCTCGCCGAAGCGATAGGACGGCGCGAAAAAGCTGGAGACCTGATAGCCGAAGGAGGCGTAGTAGGGATGTTCGGCGAGGGCCATGATCTGCACGGCGTTGTAGCCCTGCTTTTTGATGCGCGGCAGGATATTGTCTGCAAATTCGCGGTAGGTGCCGATGCCCTCTTTATCCTGCGCCATGCCGATGTGCGCCTCGTAGATGAACAGCGGGTTCATCTTCCTGCGCAAGAAGCCCTCGCTCTGCCAGCGATAGGGCGCGCTGGCGCAGATGCGCCCGGTGAGCTGATAGGTGACGGGGTTCTGGCCCGTCCAGCGGATGTACGCCGGTACGCGCTGCATCCGCTGCCCGCCGCAGGTGACCATCACGCCCACATACTGCCCGTGCTTGAGCGCGTCTCTGCCGGGCAGCTCGATCTCCCACACACCGTCCTTGAGCGGCTTCATGGGATGCGAAGTCTTGTTCCAGCTGTTGAAATCGCCCACAAGGTGCAGCGCGTCGGCCGCCGGGGCCCATTCGCGGTATACCCAGCCGGTCTCCGTGCGATGGAAGCCGAAGTAGAGATATCCGTTGGCCATCGCGGCCACGTCCGCCTCTTCTCCGAACAGCGCCTTGCGCACATCGGTATAGCGCTGCATGCGCAGCTCGATATCCTCGTGGAACGGCGCAAGATACGGATCGATCTCCAGAATCTTATAGGAACTCTTTTTTGTTTTCCTGCTTGCTGCCATGGCCTTTCCCTCCAAGCTTTGCAAATTAACCCCTCCGGCTGTTGAATTTCTCCCGGTCTGCCCACAGGCCGACGGCGGGATTGGAGATGAAGAAGATCTCCTCGCCGTCGGGCAGAATATTGAAGCCCTCTTTCAGGCGCGCCGGATCGTATCGGCGCAGCATCTGTTCGCAGGGCGCGTAGCCAAAGCCGACTCCCTCGACCTCGCTGCGGCTCAGGCCGCCCGCGCAGTACACCACGCGGAACCGGCCGTCGGACGAGCCGTGGATCAGATGGGCGGCGGCGGACATGTTCCGGCGCAGGTCGTCCTCCTGCGCGCACAGGGCAAGCACCCTCTCGCGCCCGCAATAGCCGTATTTGCGGATCAGCCCGTCGCACTGCTCGTCCTCGCCGAAGCGCTCGACCCCCGGGGCCAGCACGAGCAGCTCGCCGCCGTCGGCGATGGCCATACGCGTGCGGTACACGCTCTTGTTGCCAAGCCACGTGCTCTTGTATTCGCCCGGCTCGAGATAGACGACCGCCTTTTGGATCGGCTTGGGCGGGAAGATGATGTTCTCCCTCTGGCTGAGCGCGACGGCCGCCTCGAAATGGCAGCGCTCACGCCCGAGAAACAGGCCCTTCACACCGCCGGAGGTGCATACCGTCAAAATATACTCCAGCGGAAGATCGCGCAGAAAATGCTCCTGCGCATGATCAAACACGCGGCGCACGGGGCTGTGATCCCGTCCCATGAGCCTCTCCAGCCCATAAAACGCGCCCAGCATATGCGATGCGTTGATCATCGCGCTGCCCCCGCAGCCCACGAAAATATTCTTGTTGCCGTTGGCCATGCCCACGACCTCGTGCGGCACGACCTGCCCGATACTCAGGATGCAGTCGTAGCCCGGGTCGAGCAGGCGGCGGTTCACTTCCACGGCGATGGGCTCGTCCATGAGCCCTTCGGAGACCTCTCGCACAAAGCCCGCCGGCACTTCGCCGATGCGCTCCACGTCCCGCCGCCAGTCGTGCACGATCAGCCGTTCATACGGGATCGCGCCCTCGAACATCTCGCTGCATTCCTCTTCGCTCACGGGCCTGTGCGTGCCCAGCGCGGGCATTACATCTACCTGCGCAAAGGCCGAGAGCTTTTTATACAGAAACGCCGTGATCATGCCGGCGCGCGAATGCATGCGCGTGTAGTCCGGCGGGAGCAGCAGCACCTTCTTCGCTTTGCCGCGCATTTGCTCCGCCGCGCTCTCCAGCGCCGCGAGGATCTCCTCCCGCGAGAGGAAGCCGCCTTCCTCCGCGATCAGGTCTGTGTTCCACATCGCGCATTTTCCTTTCCGCCGGGCGCACGGCCCGCATCTTTCTCCTCATAAAAGTATACCACAAACGCACAGCATTTACAATAAAACGATGGTTCGGGCGGGCCGGGGAGGGGTATTATATTGGCAGGAGGTGCTTTATCATGAAAAAACTCAAGAAGCTCCTGGCAATCCTCATGACCGCAGCCATCCTGACGCTGGGCGTCAGCGTTTCCTTCGCGCAGACCGAACCCGCCGCCGTGCGCGTCGCTTCCTTAAAGGGCCCCACCTCCATGGGCATGGTCAAGCTCATGATCGACGACAGCGAAAGCGCGACCCAGCAGGATTATGAATTTACCGTGGCCGGCGCGGCGAACGAGATCGTTCCGCTCATCGCGCAGGACGCGATCGATATCGCCCTGATCCCCTGCAACCTCGCCTCCACCCTCTACAACAACACCGGTAAGATCGAAGTGGCCGCCGTGAACGTGCTCGGCGTGCTCTACATCGTGGAAAACGGCGAGAGCGTGCAGTCGATCGAAGACCTCAAGGGCCAGACCATCTTCTCCACCGGCAAGGGCACCACGCCCGAATACGGCCTGCGGCATGTGCTGGCCAAGGCCGGCATCGACCCGGACAAGGACGTGACCATCGAATATAAATCCGAAGCCGCCGAAGTGCTCGCCGCGATCAAGACCGGCCTGTGCTCCGTCGCCATGCTGCCCCAGCCCTTCGTCACCGCCGCGATGAGCCAGGTAGAAGGCCTTCGCGTGGCTCTGGATCTGACCGAGGAATGGGACAAGGTGGACCGGACGGGCTCCATGGTCACGGGCACGGTCGTCGTGCGCAAGGGCTTCCTTGAGGAGAACCCCGAAGCCTTCGAGACCTTCCTGGCCGAATACGCCGCTTCCACCGAATACGTCAACGCCAACCCCGCCGACGAGACCGTGTGCCAGTGGATCGACCAGCTCGACATCGCCAAGGCCGCCATCGCCGCCAAGGCCATCCCGGAATGCAATATCGTATGCATCACCGGCGAGGAAATGAAGGAAGCCGTCAGCGGCTATCTGACCGCCCTGCATTCCCAGAACCCCGACGCCGTGGGCGGCAAGCTGCCGGACGACGCCTTCTATCACATCCCCGATGCGCAATAAGCCCGCGCTCCGTAAAACCCTCCAGCGGCTGCTGGCCGTCGCCTTCTGGCTGCTGGTGTGGCATATCGGCGCAGTGCAGCTCGGGCAGGAGTTCCTTCTGGTCACTCCTGCCCGGGCTTTTTCCACTTTGCTCTCCCTCATGCGTACGAGCCAGTTTTATTCCTCCGTCTTCTTCTCGCTCACGCGCATCCTGCTGGGCTTCGTGCTCGCTCTGGTCGCGGGCGTTTTGCTGGGCGCGCTGTCCAAATTCGTGCCCCTCGTGCGCGCGCTGTGCGATCCGATCATCTCCACGGCGAAGGCCACCCCCGTGGCCTCCTTCATCATCCTCGCCCTCATCTGGATCCGCGCGGCGAACCTCTCCATCTTCACTTCCTTCCTCATGGGCCTGCCCGTGTTTTATGTGAACACCCTGCGCGGGCTTGAAAACGCGGACCGGAAGCTCCTGGAGATGGCGAAGGTCTTCCGCATCCCCTTCTCCGGCCAGCTGCGCGCCATCTACGCCCCCGCGGCGCATCCCTTCTTCCTCAGTGCCGTGTCCTCCTCCTTCGGCATGTGCTGGAAGGCAGGCGTGGCGGCCGAGGTCATCGGCATCCCGGAGGGCTCCATCGGCGAGGCGCTCTACCGCGCCAAGATCTTTCTGGACACGCCGGATCTCTTCGCATGGACGATCACGATCATGCTCTTGAGCGTAGCGCTCGAAAAGCTGCTCTTCCTGCTCATCCGACAGCGATAAGCGCAAAAGAGCGCGGGGCTCATTCGCCGGCGCTGAATACAAACACTCAAAACACAACGCCCGCCGCAGAGGCTCTCTCCTCTGCGGCGGGCGTTTTTGTTATTCATCTGTTTGATCCGGCCGGTCACAGGACGTGATCGCAGATGCAGTCGTACCAATGCACAAAGGTCTGTCCGTCCACGATCAGCCGCTCGTTCTGCGGCAGCCTCTGCGACCACGTCTGCGGCCCAAAGTGCTTCAGCGCCCAGTCGTCGCGGTTAAAGCGCCGCCAGAGCACCGTGCGCCCCTGCGCGTCCACATATGCCTCGGAGAGCACCGCGTCGTTGAAGGTACACACGTCCGTCAGGCAGACGGTATCGTATTCCCTTCCGCCCATGCGCACCGTGTACCGCCCGACGACGTCCAGCGTGCCGCCGCCCGCGCTCGAGATCACGCCGCCCTCCTTCGTCAGGGCGCCCGTCCTGCGCAGCAGCACCTCGGCCCCGCAGTTGTCCTCGCCGTAGCCCCAGTTTTCCAGAAAGCTCTCACCGTCCAGGAAGGTATAGTTCTTGCGTACGCCGTCCTCCATATGGCTTTCGGCCAGCACGCGGCAGTGCGTATCGGTCAGCTGCGCGATAAATCGGCGCTCGCTGCGGTCGATCGCGCCCGTGCGATAGTAATCCTCGGCGTTATACTGCACCGCCCGGATCTCCACGCCCTCGATGCCGTGCACCTCCGCCCGGCCGACGACCTCGATCTCGCAATATTCCGTGCGCCGCCCGCCGGGCTGCTCATACAGGCCCCAGCTGAGCTTTTCGCCGAGCCTCGGCACGATCATCCAGCCGGGCATTTCCTCGCAGCGCGCCGCAAAGGGCGGCAGCTCGGAGGGCGTGATGCTGTAAACAGGCATTTGTTCCGGAAGCTTTGTCATTGTGCTTGCTCCTTTCGTCTCGCGCGGCGGATAGGGATAAGCCGTGCGGAAGCTGGCCCGCGCGGCGTGCAGGCGGCTCTTGACCGTGCCCAGCGGCACGCCAAGCCGCTGCGCGATGTCCGCCTGCGGCATGTTCTGAAAATAATACAGATAGAGGATCCGCTTTTCCCCGTCCGCAAGGCCGGAGAGTGTCTCGCGCACGGCGGCGCGCTGGGTGCGGCCGCGCAGGCTGCGCGCGGGCAGGAGCTCCTGCGTGCACTCCAGCGGGATCTCCATCTGGCGGGCCTTTGCGCGGAAATGATCCGCACATTTGCTGCGCGCGATGGCCATGAGCCATGCCAAAAAGGCCTGCCTGTCGCGCAGATCGCCAAAGCGGCGGTAGGCGGTCAGATAGATCTCCTGCAGCAGGTCGTCCGCGTCATGGGGCGAGGCGAGCCTGAAGCGCACATAGCGCTCGATCGGCCTGCGGTATTGCTCCAGCAGCCGCGAAAATTCGTCCATGCTCCGCCTCCTTTTCTCTCTGTTTGAACCGGTTCACCAAAAAAGGACGCCGCCCGCGCGCCAAAGGTTCGGGAGACGGAGAGAAAAATTGCGGGGAGACTTTTCTTTTGAAAAAGAAAAGCCTCCCCGCGCCCCTCCAAAGAAACCGCTTTGGCCGGGATTGCATTTGCTATGGACACGCGGCTCTCTCTCCGACAAATCCCGAAGAAACCGCCTTAAAAGATTTTTTAATGGCCGACCGTCTTATCGCAGAAAATCCGGGATCTCCTCCTCGGGCGTGCGCTCGATCTGCGCGCCGCCATGGAGCGTGCCGGCCTGCACGCGTACCATCAGCCCGATCTTCGCGCCGGCGAGGTCTTCCGCATCGGTGCAGGTAACGATCGTCTGCACGCCGGGCAGATGCTCCAGCAGCTTCCTGCGCCGGTTCGGGTCGAGCTCGCTCATCACATCGTCCAGCATCAGCACCGGCCATTCACCGGAGATCTCGTGCATCACGCGCAGCTCGGCCAGCTTCATCGCCAGCGCAGCGGTGCGCTGCTGCCCCTGCGAGCCGAACGCGCGCACATCCATCGCGCCAAGCTGCAGCTCCACGTCGTCCCTGTGCGGGCCTTTGGAGGTAACGCCGCGGCGCATGTCCGCCTCGCGCGCCTGCAAAAGCGCCTGCCAAAGCGCCCCGCGCACCTGTTCCTCGCCGCCCTCCGCGGCCACGGAGCGCTTGTAGCGCACGCTCAGCTCCTCCGCGCCGTCGGAGACCTCCCGATAGGCCTCGCAGGCATGCCGCGCCAGCGTCTGCAAAAAGCTCTCGCGCGCGAGCATGATCTGCGCGCCGACCTCGGCCAGCTGCTCGTCCCAAAGGTCGAGCATGGGGCGCACGTCCTGCCCAAAGCTCTCGCGCAGCACGTTGCCCCGCTGCGTCAGCGCGCGGTTATAGCGCTGCAGCGCGTAATAATAGGACGGGCGCAGCTGCGAAAGCTCCATATCCACAAAGCGCCGCCGCTCCGCCGGGCCGTCCTTGACCATGCGCAGGTCCTCCGGCGAAAAGAGCACGCCCAGCATATGGCCCATCAGCTCGCCCGAGCGCGCAGCGGCCTTGCCGTTGATGGCGATGCGCCTGCGCTCCTCCTTCGAAAACACCATGCGCACCTGATGCGCGCCATCCGGGCGCTCGGCCTCGGCCTCGATCAGCGCCGCCTCGCGCTGCGTGTTGACCAGCTCCGCATCGCGGACGGTACGGTGGCTGCGGCCCGTGCAGCACAGCTGCACCGCCTCCAAAACGGCCGTTTTGCCCTGCGCGTTGTTGCCGCAGAGCACCGTGATGCCCTCGCAGGGCCGAAACACCGCCTCGTCGTAGAGGCGAAAGCCCTTGAGCCGCAATTCCTTCAGCCGCATTCTATCCCCCGCCCGCAGGGAGGCTTTCCCTCCCTTTTTCGTTCCCAACAGGATAGCACAAAACGCCGTTTCGGGCAAGCAGGGGCGTGCAAAAGCCGGAAAAACCGCCCGAACTTGAAAAAAAATCGTTATAAACGCCTGGTTTCTCTGGTCAATGCGGCGCGGGTATGATAGAATAATAGAATAGGATGCCTATGAGAAAGCAGAGGTGGCAGAAAAAAATGCAGGATAGAGCAAAGCGGCTGATGGACATCCTGAACGCACAGGGCGTCGGCGCCGCGCTGATCACCAAGCCGGATAACATGCGCTACTTCACCGGTTACACCGGCGAGGGCTGTCTGCTCATTATGCCTGGCAGGCTCGTCGTTCTGACGGACTTCCGCTATGTGGAGCAGGTCTCCATACAGGCCCCGGGCTGCGAATGCGTGCAGACGCGCAACGGCGTGCGTCCCGAAGAAGCCGTGCGCGGCATTCTCGAGGCGGAGGGCGTCGCCAAGATCGCCTTCGAGCCCTACAAGATGACCGTGCAGGAATTCGAAGCCTGGAAGGCGGAGATGCCGACGGTGGAATTCGTCTCCCTGGAGAACATTCCCGAAAAGCAGCTGCGCGTCGTCAAGGACGAGTCCGAGCTCGATTCCATCTGCAAAGCGGCGGAGATCGCCTGCGCCGCGTTTGACGATCTGCTCGGCTGGGTCAAGCCCGGCATGACCGAGATGCAGGTCAAGGCCGAGCTGGAATACTGCATGCTCCGCCGCGGCAGCCAGGGCCTTGGCTTTGGCACCATCGCGGCCTCCGGCCCCAACGGCTCTCTGCCCCATGCGGTGGCCGGCATGCGCGCCATCGAAGAGGGCGATCTGCTCACGCTGGATTTCGGCGCGAGGATCAACGGCTATTGCTGCGATATGACCCGCACGATCGGTTTTGGCAAGGTCTCCGACGAGCTCAAGGCCATCTACAACGCCGTTCTTGAAGCGCAGCTGATCGCGCTGGACATGATCAAGCCCGGCGTCGTGTGCAAAACGGTCGATGCGGCCGCGAGGGAATACCTCGACGCGCGCTATCCCGGCGCGTTTGGCCACAGTCTGGGCCATGGCGTGGGTCTGGTGGTCCACGAAGACCCCGGCCTGAACATGCGCGACGAGCGAAAGCTCGTGCCCGGCCATGTGGTCACGATCGAACCGGGCGTGTACATCCCCGGTCTGGGCGGCGTCCGCATCGAGGATATGGCGCTGCTCACGCAGGACGGCTTCATCAACCCCATCACCGCGCCGAAGGAACTGATCCTGATCTAAGGCACAATTTTTATCAGATAACCAATTTTAAGGAGGAAATTTACCATGTCTGTCGTACTTGCAGGTGATATTAAAAAGGGCCTCACCGTTGAGATCCCGGAGATGACCGGTGTCTGGACCATCGTGGACTTCCAGCACGTCAAGCCGGGCAAGGGCGCTGCCTTCGTTCGCACCACCCTCAAGAACATCATGACCGGCGCCGTTCAGGAGCGCACCTTCAACCCTTCCGATAAGTTCAACCGCGCCATCATTGAGACCCGCGAATTCCAGTATCTCTACAACGATGGCGAGCTGTACTACTTCATGGACGTCGAGACCTACGAGCAGATCCCGCTGCAGGCCGAAGCCGTCGAAGATACCATCGTGTTCGTCAAGGAAAACACCAACGTGACCATGCGCTTCTTCAAGGGCTCCCCCTTCTCCGTCGAAGCCCCGAACTTCGTCGAGCTCGAATGCACCCACACCGAGCCCGGCTTCAAGGGCGACACCACCTCCGGCACCACCAAGCCCGCCACCGTCGAGACCGGCTTCGTCGTGCAGGTCCCGCTGTTCGTTGAGATCGGCGACGTGCTGCGCATCGATACCCGCACCGGCGAGTACATGTCCCGCGTCTAAAGGGGACGGAAGGCGGGGGCTCCGCCCCCTGCACCCCTGCCAAAGGGCTCTGCCCTCTGGACTCCCCGGCAGGGGCTCCGCCCCTGCACCCCGCTTAAGGGCTCCCGCCCTTAAGAATCCCCCAACAGGCAACACAAGAGAGTCTTGGCCACGGGCCAAGGCTCTCTTTTTACGCTGCTTTCCCTCCTACAACATACTCATACCGCCCCCGCCGAAAATGCACGGCGCAACGCATCGTTCCGATTGACAACGCCCGCGCATCAAATGTATACTGTTGCCATACCCATGCAGAAAAAGAAAGGGGTACAATTCTATGCGTCTGATCGTCGCACCCAAAATTCGCAAAGGACATATCCGCCCGGAGATCTACGGAAACTTCTCCGAGCATCTGGGCCGCTGCATCTATAACGGCGTGTTCGTGGGTAAGGATTCCCCCATCCCGAACGTGAACGGCATGCGCACCGATGTGGTCGAGGCGCTCAAAAAAATGAAGCTCTCCGTGCTGCGCTGGCCCGGCGGCTGCTTTGCCGACGAATACCATTGGAAGGACGGCATCGGCCCGCAGGAAAACCGCAAGAAGATGGTCAACACCAACTGGGGCGGCGTGACGGAGGACAACTCCTTCGGCACGCATGAGTTCATGGAGCTGTGCCGTCAGGTCGGCTGCAAGGCCTATATCAACGGCAACGTCGGCTCCGGCACGGTGCAGGAAATGAGCGAATGGGTGGAATATCTCACCAGCCCGTCCCTCTCCCCCATGACCGAGCTGCGCAAGGAAAACGGCCGGACCGAGCCTTGGGAAGTGCCCTATTTCGGCGTGGGCAACGAGAGCTGGGGCTGCGGCGGCAACATGACCGCCGAGCACTATGCCGACGAATACCGCCGCTATCGCACCTTCGTGCGCTCCTACGGCGGAACGCGCCCCGCGTGCATCGCCTGCGGCCCGGGCACCAACCCCAAGGACCCCGGCTACCACTGGACCGAGGTCATGATGCAGCAGGCGGCCCGCCATATGGACGGCCTCTCCCTGCACTATTACACCACCATCTCCGACAATTGGAACGAAAAGGGCAGCGCGACCGAGTTCTCCAAGGAGATCTACGATACCACCGTCGTGCGCGCCGGCTTCATCGACACCCTCTGCCGCAACCACGGCGCGATCATGGACCTGTACGACCCCGAGCAGCGCATCGGCCTGATCGTGGACGAATGGGGCACCTGGTATGACGTCGAGCCCGGCACCAACCCCGGCTTCCTCTACATGCAGGACACCATGCGCGACGCCATCGTGGCCGCGCTCTCGCTCAACGTGTTCAACAAGCACTGCAAGCGCGTGCACATGGCCAACATCGCCCAGCTCGTCAACGTGCTGCAGGCCGTTATCCTCACCGAGGGCGCCGAGATGGTCATGACCCCCACCTTCCATGTCTTTGAAATGTACAAGGAGCATCAGGGGGCCGAGCTCGTCGCTTCCGAAGTCGAGTGCCCGGACATGGTCGTGGGCAAGCTCTCCACGCCCATGGTCAGCCAGAGCGCGTCCATCGACGAAAACGGCGTCGTGACCCTCACCGTGGCCAATTGCTCCGCCGACACCGAGGCCCCCATCGAGCTGCGCCTCGACGGCATGCAGGCCGCCGGCGTTTCCGCGCGCATCCTCACCGGCGATATCCACGCCAAGAACGATTTCGACGCGCCCGACGCCGTGCATCCGGTCGATTTCAGCGCGTTCACCTGCGAACATGACGCGAACGGCAGCGAGCTGCGCTTCACTCTGCCGCCCTGCTCCGTCGCCACCTTCCGCCTGAGCTAACGAGCTTTTTTGCGGGGGACCCTTTTCTTTGGAAAAAGAAAAGGGTCCCCCGCAA
>JAUMYC010000002.1:0-371 GCA_030528845.1 Eubacteriales bacterium | reverse complement strand
GCCCACACGTCCCCCGCGAGAAACCGTTTTTTTGGGGGGGGAACCTTTTTATTTTAAAAAAAAACGGCGACCCCCGCACCCCCTCCAAAAGAAATCGCTATTGGGGAAATCTTCGGAATCTCCCGTAAATAGACAAAAGCCCTGTATCCGGTCTGTGTATCAACCGGACGCAGGGCTTTTTTATATAAATAGAAAATAGCGGTTCTTTGTGTAGGAGGCTTTCTTTTCCAAAAAGCCACCTCAACAATTCAAATTAAGTAAACTGCTTTATTCCCATAGCGGTTTCTTTGGGGTGGGCGCGGGAGGGGTCTTTGTTTTACGATATAAAGTCCCCTCCCGCCAATGACCATAAACAGTTTCTTTTTAGTGGA
>JAUMYC010000206.1 GCA_030528845.1 Eubacteriales bacterium | reverse complement strand
TCGGGTCGGTATTGCGCACAATGACGGCTTCATAGCCGACGGCGGCGTAATACCCGCCGGGCAGGATCATCGCGCTATCGTTGCCGCTGAAGGAAGAAGGCACATCGTTGACTTCCTCCCGCGCGCCGGTCTCCGGGTCCAGCGCGATGAGCAGGCCCTGCATGGTATAGTAGATGCGGTCGGTCTGCTCGTCATAGACGATGCTGGAGGGAGTGACATACCTCTCGATCTCGATCGCGCAGACCTCTTCGAGCTCTTCCTCCTCCGGATCCCACGCCACGAAGCGGAACTGCTCCGGATCGTTGTAATCAAAGCTGGAGAAGAGCACCTTGCCGTCCTTGTAGAGAGAGACCGAGCGCGGGGTGGGCACGTCCTCGAGGATCTCGCAATAGCCGCCGTCGGTCGGGATGGCATAGGCCTCCATGTCGTTTGAGCCGTAGGTCACGCCGTAGAGCACGCCGTCAAGCCAGACGCAGCCCTCCAGAGAGCGCGGATAGCTCTCGTCGCCGTAATAATCGACCAGCTCTTCCCAGTCGATCTCGCTGTCCTCCACGGGCTCTGCCGCTGCCTTTTCGCCGGAGATGTCCAGCGTCCAGAGCTGCGCGCCGTCGAAGGTGGAGAAGCCGTCAGATTCGAGCATGGTGCTCGTTCCGACCACCAGATAGATCTCCTCGCCGTCGGTGTAGACGGCCAGCGTCTGATAGTTGGTATAGGCGCGCTCGCCGTCCTCTTCTTCCATAACAGAGCCATACATGGCGGTCGTGGCCGTCAAATCCCACGGGATGGCGATCAGGTCTGCCTCGCCATGGCGCCAGGTATAGACGCTTTCGCTGCCCAGCAGCACCAGCTGATCGCCCAGCACGAAGCCGTGGCTGATATAATCCGTAAAGCCGTCCATTCCGTTTCTGCGCGCGAGGACGGCGTCGCCCTCGGCCGCAAGGCCGGCTGCGGGGGCCATCAGCGCCAGACACATCAGCAGCGCCGCGATGCGCTTCCAGATCTTCTTCATCTTCGTTTTCCTCCTGCGTTCAAGTTTTTCGTTTTCCTTGGCGTTCCTTCCTTATTGTTCCGTTTGTTCAGACGCGCGGCGCGCCCCGTGCGTTCCCATAAAGAGGAAAAAAGGGGATCAATGCGCGTCGTAGAGCTCCGGCTCCTCCTGCTCGAAGCCGACGTAAGCGATGGCGCTCATGCCAAGGCGCACCTGCTCGTCCGGTTCAAACACGATGTATGCGCTGTATTCCGCCGCGCCGCTCTCCGCCTTGGAGAGGTGCGAGATGGACTCCACCACGCCCTCGCAGCGGGAGGTGCCGTCCACGTCATAATCAAATTCAATGAACACCCTGTCGCCCTCGGCGATCTCGTTCAGATCCATCTCCGAGACGGCGACTTCGAGACGGAAGGCGGATTTCGGATAGACGGTGATCATGTTTGCGCCCTTGGCGACGGAGCCGCCCGCGCTCACCTCCACCTTCGCCACCACGCCTTCGACGTCGGAAACGATGCGGTTGTCCACGGCGTAGAGGCCGTCGAGCACGCCCTCGACCGTTTCAAAGAGCAGCTCGCCTCGTTCCACCTTGTCTCCGGGCTGCACATGCAGCTTGAGGATGGAGCCGGAGCCCGTCACGGCGAGGGGCGCGTTCTGCGTGACAGTGCCCCGGCCGATGCGCGTCTCCGCCTTGTGATCCGCTCCGCGATAGATATTCACTTCCTCGCCCATATAGAATTCGCCCGCCGTCACCTCAAGCGAATAGGAGCTGTTGCCCGTGCTGGCGGCGTTGGAGGAGTCGACCTTTGTGACGATGGCACGGCCGGTGTGGCTGCCGTCCTTGATGCAGGAAAGATAGACCGTCTCGCCCACGGAGATGAACTTGCTGGCGCTGTTGTTGTAGGATTTTTCCGTGGACGCGGAGACGGTGTAGCGGTTCACGGGCTCGATATAGAGCACCGCGCCGTAGCGCTGGCCGATGGCCTCCGCGCCGTCGCCTTCCACGGCGAACACGCCGCTGACCGTGCCGGACTGCGGCGCATAGACGTTGGTCGTCATGATCGTGGCGATGCTGTCACCCACCGCCACCAAGTCGCCGTCCTTGAGCGCAATGTCGCGGGTCATTCCGCCAAAGGGCGCGCTCACCGCCACCGTCTCCACGGCGACGACCGTGCCGGTGAAGGATGTTTCCGCCCATGCGCTGACAGGCAGAAGAAGAACAAGGGCCAGAGCAAGTAAAAGAGCCGTTCGTTTCATGGGGGATCCTCCTTTTTCTTATCGAGCTTCGACCGCTTCCAATGCGGGATATTCTTCAGGCAGCAGATCCAGCCACGCGGCGGGGATCATGCGCACTCCCTGCGCGTATATGACCTCGCCCTCGCGCGGGATCAGCCGGTAGGCCTCTTCCTTGACGTCGACGTCCAGCGAAAACTCCATATTCGTCGTGCGATTTTCCTCGTCGGGCGTGCGCTCCTGCTCCGCCTCGCGCATGCAGGCGGTGTACAGGAAATAGCGCGAGCCCGTTCCGCCGATCTTGAGCTCCGTATAGCGTGTGCCCGCGCAGAAGCCCTCCGTGGGCAGAACGACCGCGTTGTCTCCGACGCACAGCACGAGCTGCTCCACGCCGCTTGCATACAGCGTGCGCAGCGCCGCGCCGTCAAAGCTCAAGCGCCATGCGGGCGGAGTTTCCTGTTCGTCCTCACCTTCGGCAAGCGGCAGCTCCTCCGCCGTCAGGAGCATCATATCGTCCTCCGCCGTGAATTCGCCCGCGTGCAGGCTGTCCGGCCCGCCGACGCGCTCGCCCTCTTCATTCAGGGCAGGCATGCGGCCAAAGGACACGCGGAACGCGGCTTGCTCGGCCTCCTGCCCGGCGCGTTCGACCGAAAGGCTCAGGATCTGCCCGGCGATATCCAGCTCCCACACCGACTCCTCGCCCGCGTTCAGATATGCCTGCGCGTAGCCGGTCTTGCCGTCGTCGCCGGTCGTGTTTTCCGAATGCGTCTTCGACGGGCCGTAGTAGCCGCCTCCGCCGCCCTTTTCCAGCGCGCCGAAGATGAGCGTCTCTTCATTCTGCCAGATATTGCCCGCTCCGTCGCGTACCTGAAGCATGCCCGGCTGCAGGATCGTCTCCTGCGAAAACTTGAAACCCTTGGCCTGTTCGTTTTCGATCGGCTCCCAATCCGCGCCCGCGTTCAGGCTCACCTCCGTCGCTCCGGAGAGGCTGTCCGCAGCCGAAAAGACCATCGCATAGCTGCGCTGCTGGCTGGCAAAGGCGGATACCTGCTCCGGCGCGGTCCAGTCCAGATACAGCGTCGTGCTCTCGGACGCGCTGAGGATATCCCCCATCGCGTCGACGATCACGAAGCGAACGGAGTAGATGCCCTCCTGCGGCGGCTGATAGGTATCGCCTTCCAGCTCCACGATCTCCCTGTCAAAGAGGATCGCGGCATAGCGAAGCTCCGTATTCCCCTGCGGGATGCCGCTTAGATGAAAGGTCGGCACGAGATTGGACCAGCCCTGCGCTACGTCCTGCGCTTCCACGGCGATGCGCAGCGGTTCGGGCGAAGGCGTAGGCTCGGGCTGCACAGTCGGCTCGGGCTCGACGATTTCCATCACCCAAACGTACAGATCGACCGGCTGTTCCTCTTCCATTTCCCGATAGGGCTCAAAATCGATATCCTCCAAATCTTCTGCGACTTCCGCCTCGGAGGGATCCTCAAACGTCACGCGCACGCGGAATTCTCCGCTAAGGAAGACCTCCGGATCGGGCAAAAAGACGATATCGACCAGCGTTCGCGCGTCGATCTGCTCGATCTCGACGGGCTTTTCCGCCAGAACGAAGATCTCCCCAGCGCCGCGCAGAACGACGAGCTCCTCAAGCGAACCGTATGTTTTCGTCTCGACTCCCTCCGGCCCGGGCACGGCAAACCATCCCTGCGCAGCCGGCAGCGGCTCCGAGGGCGTGACGACAGCCTCGCCAAAGGCGGCGCTCGCGCCAAAGGCGACGAGCAGGGAGAGGATGATACTCAGGATCTTGCGCATGGTCTGTTCCTCCGCATTGTTGTTTCGTTGCGTCCCCTTGATAGACGCTCAGAACAGGCAGAACGTTTCATTTCTACCATAT
>JAUMYC010000205.1 GCA_030528845.1 Eubacteriales bacterium | reverse complement strand
AGCTGCGCGCCCAGATAGATCGCGCTGTCGTCCCAAAACTGTGCGGAACCGCCACCGGGCAGGGGATAGGCCATGTTGACGATCGTGCCGCCAAGAGCATACAGCTGTTCGACCTTGGGCATTCCTTCGATCTGCAAGGCGTTGAACTCGTCGATCAGCCTGTTCTTCAATGCGCAAACGCCTTCGCAATCGGCACAGGTAGGATGCCCGTTTTGGATGCAGCATTCGGCGAGCGGACAGATCTTGCCGCCCAAAGGCCTTCCTTCGGTTTCGATACATCCTTTGCAGTTTGCCTTCCATTCGCATTTTTCACAGTCAAGCCCGCAATATGAGACCATACTTCATTCGCCTCCTTTGTTTGATATGGAGATTATAACGCATAACGATGCGTAAATCAAGCGAAATGCGCACAATAATGCGCAAAAAAGCAGCTCTGCCGAGATGACAGAGCTGCTTTTGATCAGGCGTTGTTCTTGAGCTTGCTGGCGTCCTTCTTGCGCTGCTCGGCAGAGAGCTCGCGCTTGCGCAGACGGATGGACTTGGGGGTGAATTCGATCAGCTCTTCGTCGCTGATATATTCCATCGCCTCTTCCATGGTGGGGATGCGCACGTTGGTGATCTTGAGCGCTTCCTCTGCGCCGGCGGCATTGCGGATGGAAGTGAGGTGCTTCTTTTTGCACACGTTCACGTCGATGTCGCCCGGGCGGTTCGTGTGGCCCACGATCATGCCCGCGTAGACCTTCACGCCCGTGTCGATAAAGAGCGTGCCGCGGTCCTGAATGTAGAACAGGGCATAGCTCGTGGCCACGCCGGTCTCCGTCGCGACGAGGGAGCCGTTCTTGCGCATCTCGATATCGCCGGCGTAGGGGGCATATTTGTCGAACACCGCGCTCATGATGCCTTCGCCGCGCGTGTCGGTCATAAATTCGTTCCTGTAGCCGAACAGGCCGCGGGAAGGCACGTCGAAGGAGAGGCGGGTGCGCGTCTCAAGGGCGAGCATCTCGGTCATGGTGCCGCGGCGAGAGCCGATCTTCTCGATGACCGTGCCTACGCAGGCGTTCGGCACGTCGCACACGAGCTTTTCAAAGGGCTCCATGCGCACGCCGTCGATGACCTTTTCCAGCGCGACCGGGCGCGTGACCTGGAACTCATAGCCCTGACGGCGCATGGTCTCGATGAGCACGGAGAGGTGCAGCTCGCCGCGCCCGGAGACTTTGAAGCTGTCGGTGGATTCGGTCTCCTCGATGCGCAGGGAAACGTCCGTCTGCAGCTCGCGCATCAGCCTTGCGCGCAGATGACGGCTGGTGACGAACTGGCCTTCCGTGCCGGCAAAGGGGCTGTCGTTGACGCAGAAGGTCATGGAAACGGTGGGCTCGTCGATCTTCACGAAGGGCAGCGGCTCGACGGCGTTGGGCGCGCAGATGGTATCGCCGATGGCGATGTCTTCGATGCCGGAGATCGCCACGATATCGCCCACGCGGGCCTTTTCACAGGGCACGCGCTTGAGGCCTTCGAATTCAAACAGGCCTGCCAGACGCACGGGCGCGTCGGCCTTGCCGGTCTCGTAGTTGCAGCGCACGGCCATCTGGTTGAGCTCGACCGTGCCGCGCTCGATGCGGCCGATGCCCACGCGGCCGACGTATTCGTTGTAGTCGATGGTGGAGATGAGCAGCTGCAGGCTGCCCTCCGGGTCGCCCTCGGGCGCGGGGATATGGCGCAGGATGGCGTCGAAGAGGGGGGTGAGGTCCGTGCCGTGCTCGTCCGGAGAGAGGGAGGCGCAGCCGTCGCGGCCGGAAGCGAAGACGATGGGCGTCTCGATGAGGCTTTCGTCCGCGCCCAGCTCGAGGATGAGCTCCAGCGTTTCGTCGGCCACCTCGGCGCTGCGGGCGTCCGGGCGGTCGGTCTTGTTCACGACGATGATGACCGGCAGGCGCAGGTCGAGCGCCTTGCTCAGCACAAAGCGCGTCTGCGGCATGGGACCTTCGAAGGAATCGACCAGCAGCAGTACGCCGCCGACCATCTTCAGCACGCGCTCGACCTCGCCGGAGAAGTCGGCATGGCCGGGGGTGTCCACGATGTTGATGCGCGTGTCGTTATAATGCACGGCCGTGTTCTTGGAAAGGATGGTGATGCCGCGCTCGCGTTCGAGGGCGTTGGAGTCCATCACGCGGTCGGCCACCTGCTGGTTCTTGCGGAAGATACCGCCCTGCTTGAGCATCTGGTCGACCAGAGTGGTCTTGCCGTGGTCAACATGGGCGATGATGGCGATGTTACGGATCTCGGAGCGAATCGTATTCAAGCAAAAGACTCCTTTTGATGCTGGTTTCGGGTTTGGTTCAGACCAGTACGTCGGCCTCGAGACGATCGGCGGTCTCCGCCAGAACGAGGCCTTCGTTGTTTTCCTGCGCGAGGCGGATGGACCATTCGTTGGTGAACATGAGCACGTCGCGGCCGGAGCGGTCGATGGCGTAGGCGACGGTGGAAGCCAGATGCAGCCTGTCGACGGCCTTGGGCGTCTGGGCGATCCAGCGCACATGGGTGAATTCGAGCGGCTCGCGGTTGATGTCCACGCCGTATTCGCTCTTGAGGCGGTATTCCAGCACGTCCATCTGCAGCACGCCGACCACGCCGGCGATGATCTCCTCGCGGCCGATGTTCGGGCGCTTGAAGGTCTGGATCGCGCCCTCCTGCGCCAGCTGAGAGATGCCCTTGAGGAACTGCTTGCGCTTCATGCTGTCGATGGGGCTGATGCGGCAGAAGAATTCCGGAGCGAAGAGCGGGATGCCGCCGTACTGCACGGGCGCGCCGGTGCACAAAGTGTCGCCGAGGCGCATGATGCCGGGGTCGAACAGGCCGATGATATCGCCGGGATAGGCGGTCTCAAGGCTCTCGTGCTCCTGCGCCATGAACTGCTGCGGCTGGCTCAGGCGGATCTTCTTGCCGCTGGAGGAATGCCAGACTTCCATGTTCTTTTCGAACACGCCGGAGCAGACGCGCATGAAGGCGAGGCGGTCGCGGTGGGCGGGGTTCATATTGGCCTGGATCTTGAAGATGAAGCCGGTGAACTTTTCGCCCGCGGGCTCGATCTCCCCTGCGTCGGAAACGCGCGGGGTGGGGGATTTGGTGTAGGAGAGGAAGCGCTTGAGGAAGGGCTCCACGCCGAAGTTGTTGCTGGCGGAGCCGAAGAACATGGGCGTGAGCTCGCCCGCGAGGATCTTGTCGAGGTCGAACGCGTCGCCCGCGATGTCGAGCAGCTCGGTGTCCTCGAGCAGCTTGTCGTAGTAGCTCTGGCCAATCACGCCGGGCAGAGCCGGGTCGTCGATGGAGATGCGGCGCACTTCCACGCGCTCGGTGCCGTGGTTGCCGCCCTTGTAGAGCTCGACCACGCGCTCGTCGCGGTGGTACACGCCCTGAAAATCGCCGTGGATGCCGATGGGCCAGTTGACCGGACAGGAGCGGATGCCCAGAACGTCTTCCAGCTCCTGCATGAGCTCGAACGGGTCCTTGCCGGCGCGGTCGAGCTTGTTGACGAAGGTGAAGATGGGGATGTGCCGCAGGCGGCAGACCTTGAACAGCTTGATCGTCTGCGCTTCGACGCCGCGCGCGAAGTCGAGCAGCATGACGGCGCTGTCTGCGGCGACGAGGGTGCGGTAGGTATCTTCGGAGAAATCCTGATGCCCGGGGGTATCGAGGATGTTGATGCGGTAGCCGTCAAATTCGAACTGCATGGCGGAGGAGGTGACGGAAATGCCGCGCTGCTTTTCGATCTCCATCCAGTCGGAGGTGGCGTGCTTGCTGGCCTTGCGCGCCTTGACGGAACCCGCCTCGCGGATGGCTCCGCCGTAGAGCAGCAGCTTTTCGGTCAGCGTGGTCTTACCGGCGTCGGGGTGGGAAATGATGGCAAAGGTTCTTCTTCTCTGAACCTCCTGTTTGAGCTCCGGATGTTCCATAAAATATCATTGCCTCCAGTCGGCCTGAGGCCGATGTATTGATTTCAAAAAAATAGCCGAACGGTTCGTCTTAAATCACAACTCATTCGTCCTTTCGTGCATCAGATCACAGTATATAATTGTAACCTTTCCGACGCCCTCCTGTACGCAAATTTTCGTTAAATCACGCAGCGCTCCCCCTTACAAA
>JAUMYC010000204.1 GCA_030528845.1 Eubacteriales bacterium | reverse complement strand
ATCGAGGAATTCTGGGCGGAGCATGTCTCGCGCGTCTATCCGTGGTATCTCTCCGTGCGGCAGAAGGACGACGTAGTCATCTCCGCGTCGCCCCAATTTCTGGTCGCCTATGCCTGCGAACGCATCGGCGTCGGCACGGTCATCGGCTCGCCCGTGGACTGCCGCACCGGCAAATTCTCCGGCCCGAACTGCAACAGGGCCGAGAAGGTGCGCCGCTACCGCGAGGCCTTCGGCGACAAGCCCATCGACCGCTTCTATTCCGATTCCCATTCCGACGACCCGCTGGCCGCGCTGGCCAAGGAGGCGTTCCTCATCAAAAACGGCCGCGTCTGCCCGTGGGAATGACGCAGCCCCAAAGAGCCGTTTCATGCGGCGCGCCCGCTCATGCAAAAGAGCGGGCGCGCCGTGTTTTTTTATTTCAGCAATTCGTCAAAGGGCGTTCCCTGCGCGTGCGGAAGCTCGATGCCCAGCATCTTCGCCAGCGTGGGCGCATCCTGCACGAGCTGTCCGCGCTCGATGACCACGCCCTGCCGGACATGCGGGCCGGCGGCGAGGAACACCGCCTGCGGGCCCTTGTGCGGCATATAGCCGTGGGTCGCCCTGCCGTGGCGATAATCCGTGCGGTCGAAGGGGCGCATGAGCGGACGGCGCCAGTCGTCGCCAAAGGAGGTGAAGCCGTCCGTCTCCAGAACAAAGGAGAAATCTCCGTCGAGACGGAAGCGCTGCTTCGCCTCTTCTCTGGTCAGCAGTTCGTTAAAGCCGTAGACCTCCTCCTCGAGCAGCTCTTTGAACAGCGCGTACACCTCGGGCTCGTCCGCCTTGTCCTTCACATAGACATGCGCGCTCATGCCGCAGCTCTTGACATACGCGCGCCAGCTCTCGATCTGCTCGCCGCCCGTGATCAGGCCGCGCTCGGCCAGCTTCACGTTCAGGCACATCACGCGCTCGATATTCATCTGGCCATGGTCGCTGAAGAGGACGAAATCGGTCTGCTCAAAGATGCCCGCGTCCTTGGCCGCGTCCATGAGGATGCCCAGATACATATCCGTGTCCCGGATGGCCTTTTCCACGTGCTCGCCGAACAGGCCCTTGCTGTGGCGCGCGCCGTCGATATCGGCCGGATGCATCAAAAGCAGATTGGGCTGATAGCGGCGGATCATCTCCGCGCCGATCTTGGCGACCATTTCGTCCGTGAAGGGATGGGTGCGGATGGTGACGTCCCTGCTGAACGGGAGCACGCATTCCCTGTAGACCTGATCGGACGTGCCGGAGCGCTTGAGGCAGGCTTCTTTCGTATCGTCCTCGCCCTGCGGCCAGTATTCGTCCACCAGATAATCGATGCTCGGGTGGTTGCCGTTGACCGGCCAGAACACCGCGGCGGTCTTCAGCCCGGCCTTTTTGGCCGCGTCGAAAATATCCTCGCACTGCACGATATCATGGAACCAGTGCCACTGCGGGTGCAGGACGCCCGGCTGCAGCTGCTCGTTTGACCAGATGCCGGTCTTCTCCGGCCAGCATCCGGTGGCCATGGTCACATGGGCGGGATAGGTCACGGAAGGGTAGATCGATTCGACCTGCCGCACATACGAGCCCCTGTCCCGGAGCTCCCGAAAATGCGGCAGAGTAAAGGCATATTCCAGATCGGCATCCACCATGGCATCGGCGGAGAGCGCCACGAGGTATCTCTGCTGTTCGGCCATCGCTGCTTTTCCCTCTCTTTTTTCGTATTCTTCGGGTCTTCCCGTTTATTATATCCTCCCGCGCGCCCAAAGGCAATGCGCCCGCGGAAAAGTTCTTCTTTCCTTGTAAAAGAAGCGCTTGCGTGCTATACTATTATTTGTCGAGTTATCTGCTTTTGCGCCCGGTCGCAGGCAGATCCGAACACAGTTCAAGGACGGAGTGTTTTGCCATGGAAAAGATCCGCACCACAGTCCGCATCGCCGGGCACGATTATACGCTGACAAGCTACGATTCTCAGGAACACGTGCAGCGCGTGGCAAAATATGTGGACCGCATGGTCAACGATATGACCCTTGCCACCCGACTTCCCGCCGCGCAGGTGGCCGTGCTGGCCGCGATGTACATCGCCGACGACATGGTCAAGGCGCGCGACGAAGTGAACAGGCTCAAAAAAGAACTGGCCGAGCTCAGCGCCAAGCTGGACGCCGCCTCCTCCGGCGGCGCCTCCGAATAACGCGGGAGCGGCCCTACAGGAGATAACCGTTATGCAGGAAAGAAACCTTCGCGTACTGGAATTTATCAAGATCCGCGACCGGCTGGCCACCTTTGCCGTGACAGAGCCGGGCCGCGAGATGTGCACGGCGCTGCTGCCCAGCGGCGATATGAGCGAGGTCGTGCGCATGCAGGCGCTGACAGAAGAGGCCAACACCGTCATCGCCTATCAGGGCGGAAGCCCCGTGGCCTGGTTCTCGGACGTGCGCGCCTATCTCAAGCTGGCCGAGGTCGGCTCCACGCTCAGCCCCAAGGCGCTGCTGGACGTGGCGGAATGCCTGCGCGCGGCGCGCTCCATGCGCACGGCGCTGGTGACCGACCGCGACAACACCCCGCTGATCACGGCCATGGCCTCCGCGCTGTGCACCAACCGGCCTCTGGAGGAGGAGATCTTCAACGCGATCCTCTCCGAGGACGAGATCTCGGACCATGCCAGCTCCGAGCTCTATTCCATCCGCCGGCATATCCGCCAGATCAACGATAAAATGCGCGACAAGCTCAATTCCATCGTGCGCAGCCAGACCCTCTCCAAATACCTCATGGACAGCGTCATCACCATGCGCAACGGGCGCTATGTCATCCCCGTGCGCGCAGACAGCCGCCAGTTCGTGCCCGGGCTGATCCACGACCAGTCCGCCAGCGGGTCGACTCTGTTTATCGAGCCGATGAGCGTGGTGGAAGCGGGCAATGATCTCAAGCAATGGGCTGCCAAGGAAAAGGCGGAGATCGAGCGCATCCTGCGCGATTTCTCGCTGCGCCTCTCTCCGGACGCGCCCCTTCTGCGCAACAACCTCGATATCATGGCCGAGATCGACATGACCTTCGCCAAGGCGCTGCTCGGGCGCGATATGAAGGCCGTTTGCCCCAAGATCAACGACCGCGGCCGCGTGAACCTGATCAAGGCGCGCCATCCGCTGATCGACCCGGCCAAGGTCGTGCCCAGCAACATCTGGATCGGCGACGATTTCACGACGCTCGTGGTCACCGGCCCGAACACCGGCGGCAAGACGGTCACGCTCAAGACGGTGGGCCTGCTCACGCTGATGATGCAGGCGGGCCTGCAGGTGCCCGCAGCTTACGGCTCCGAGATGAGCGTGTTCGACGAAGTCTTTGCCGACATCGGCGACGAGCAGTCCATCGAGCAGTCTCTCTCCACCTTCTCCTCCCATATGACCAACATCGTCAATATCCTCACGAACGTGACGGAGCGCTCGCTGGTGCTCTTTGACGAGCTGGGCGCGGGCACGGACCCGACAGAGGGCGCGGCGCTGGCCATTTCCATCCTCGAAACGCTTTTGAAGAGGAAGATCGCCACCCTCGCCTCCACGCATTATTCCGAGCTCAAGGCCTACGCGCTGAGCCACGAAGGCGTGGAAAACGCCTCGGTCGAATTCGACGTGGAGACCCTGCGGCCCACCTATCGCCTCTCCATCGGCATCCCGGGCAAGTCCAACGCCTTTGAGATCTCCCGAAAGCTCGGCCTGCCCGAGAGCATCATCGACGACGCTTCCGAACGCCTCTCGGGCGATCAGGTGCGCTTTGAGGACGTCATCGCCAACGCCGAGTATCACCGCAAGATCGCCGAGAAGGAAAGGCAGCTGGCGGAGCAGGCGCATATCGAGACGCAGAAAATGCAGCGCGAGGCCGAGAAGATCGCCCGCGAAGTGGAAAGCAAGCGCGAGGACCTGCTCAAAAAGGCGCGCGAGGAAGCGCGCTCCATCATCACCCGCGCGCAGAGGGAGAGCGAGCAGGTCATCTCCGAGCTCAAAAAGAGCCGCAGCAGCGCAGCCCTGCGCGAGCACGAGCTGCACGCCCTGCGCGGACAGCTCTCCGACGCGCTCAGCGCCAACACAGAGAAGATCGGCGAGAACAAGGCCGCGGAGGAGCAGCCCGTCCCCACCGACGTCAAGCC
>JAUMYC010000029.1 GCA_030528845.1 Eubacteriales bacterium | reverse complement strand
AGCCCATGCCGATCCTGCCTAAGGGGAGCATGTCGCAGTCCGGCCAGCAGCCGGGGCGCACATGCGCCTGCCAGATCTCGCAGCGGCGGAACATGTCCCTGAGCTGCGGCCAGCCGTCCCAGAAATCGTCGGTCATGCGCCACATGTTCGCATATTCGGAAAGGTGCCAGCTCTCCTCGATCAGCGCGGGGCCGGGCGAGAGGGAGAGCACCATGGGCCTTCCGCAGCGGGAGATAGCCTTTGCGATCATTTCGATCTCATGCCGCGCGGCATAGGGAGCGTCCGGCCGCGCCTTGAGGTTGCAGATATCGTCCACCTTGACGTAATCCACATCCCAGGAGGCGTAGAGGCGGAAGATGGAATCGTAATAGGCCTGCCCCTCCGGCGTGGGAAGGATGCCGTACATGTCGCTGTTCCACGGGCAGATGGAGAAGGGGTCGGCGATCTTGTCGCAGGTCACGCCCTCAAGCCCTTCCACGGGCAGGTGCGCGTGCGCCGCCTGACGCGGCACGCCGCGCAGGATGTGGAGGCCGAACTTGAGCCCCATGGCGTGGATGCGGTCTGCGATGGGCTTGAAGCCCGCGCCGTCCGCTGCGGAGGGGAAGCGCTCCGGCGCGGGCATCTGGCGGCCGTATTCGTCCAGACAGAGCGTGGTCAGCGGGATGTATTCGGCGGGGGTGGTGCCTGCGAGCGGGTCGGACCACTGGATGTCGCAGACGACGTATTCCCAGCCGTATTCTTTCATGTGCGCGGCCATATATTCCGCGTTGCCCAGCAGCTGCTCCTCGTTCACTCCGGCGGCGTAGCAGTCCCAGCTGTTCCAGCCCATCGGAGGCGTGAGCGCGGCGTTATTTTTGTCAAACATGATTCTTTTGTTCCTTTCTTTGCGCGTTGTCCGCTCCGTACAGTATAGCGGAAAATATGGTCTTTTGCAAAGAGATATCATGACGCTTCTGTGAACAGGGGCTGTTCCTCCTGCACGGCGGGCGCGCTCGTCGCGTCGGGCAGAAAGAGCTCCCAGAGTTTGCTTTTTGCCCTGAATTCGACCGGCAGACATTCCGCGCCGCACAGCTCGATCTGCTCCTTGGCAAGAAGCGCATGGAACGGCACGACGGAATAAAAATGCGTTTTGTCAGGCTGAGCGGAGCCGTCTACGACGCGCACGGGCCCGGCTGCGGAGGAGACGACCTCCGCCACGCACGTTTGCTCGCCGTCCGTCTCGCGCAGCACGCGATAACCCGCCTCCGCCTCGGCGGTGAATTCGATCACGGGCAGGCCGTCCTGCTGCGCAACGGTCAAATCCCACACCATGGAAGGCGCCTGCCAGATGTTCGAGACCTGCGTGGGCGCGCTGCCGGTAAAAAAGAGCTCCTGCATCTGCAGGGAGGGCGGCGTGTATTCGCCGCTGCGCATGACCAGCCCGAATTCCTCGAGCGCGCGCCGGTCTATGCTGACCTGCTCCAGCCCCGGCGCGAGGGGAAACGCGCCTGCATCCGCCTTGCCCTTTGCCTCGGTGAGCAGCGCTGTGGCCAGACGAGCCGGATAGGAGCTGCCGCCGCTGCCCTCGGGCAGGCAGTGCTTCGCGTCCGGCTCGTCAAAGCCCATCCATATGCACAGGGAGAGATTTGGCGTGTAGGCGGCGATCCATGCGTCGCGGTTGCCCTCGTCTTCCATGGCCACCGTGCCCGTCTTCGCCGCCACGGGAAAGCCCGCGGCCTGCAGCGCCTTGGCGCTGCCGTCGGTCACGGCGCTTTCGAGCATGCTCGTGAGCAGCGAGGCGCTCTCCGGGCGCATGGCCTGCGTCGGTTCGGCGGAAAATGAATAGAGGACTTCGCCGGAGCCGTCCTCGATGCGGCGGATGCAATGGGCCGGTATGAGGCTGCCGCCGTTGGCAATGGCGGCATAGGCGGAGCAGAGCTGCAGCGGGCTCACGCCGTCGGTGAGCGCGCCGAGCGCGAGCGACGGGCCGTTGTCAGCCTTGGAAAGCGGCAGTCCGAGCCGCTGCGCATACTCCCGGGCCGAGGAAACGCCTGTGCGCGTGATCAGATCCACGCTGGCGGCGTTGAGCGATTTTGAGAGGGCTGTGCGCAGCGTGACGGCGCCGTAAAACTTGCCGCCTGCGTTGGAGGGGCTGTAGCCGCCGCCAAAGTCGCGCTGCTCGTCTGTGATCAGGCTCGAGGGCACATAGCCCTCCTTGTCGATCGCCGCCGCATAGACGGAGACGGGCTTGAAGGCGGAGCCGGGCTGGCGCAGGATGGAGGCGGCCCGGTTCAGCCCGCGCCGCGTGGTGTATTCGCGCCCGCCGATCAGCGCGAGGACCTCTCCGCTGGCCGGTTCGACGGCGGCGAGCGCAGCCTGCGCGGGCGTACTGTCTTCAGCAGAGGGCGGAAAACGACTCCGGTCGGAAAAGAGGGCGGCGGCGCTACCGGAGAGCGTGGGGTCGAGCGCGGTATAGACGCGGTATCCGCCGGAGAGGAAGGCCTCCGCGCCGATGTCGAGTACGGCGCAGGCTTCCTCCAAAACAGCGTCCACATACCAGCCGTGAGGAGCGCCCTGCGGCGCGGACATGCGCAGCTGCAGCGGCTCGCTCTGCGCGTCGTCGTGCTCCGTTTGCGTGATATAGCCGTTCTCCAGCATGCATGAGAGCACATAAGAGCGCCGGGCCAGCGCCTTTTCCGGGTGCTCGTCCGGCTCATAGGAGGACGGCGCCTTGACCAGCCCGGCCAGCAGCGCGGCCTCGGCCAGCGTTAATTCGGCGACGTCCTTGGAAAAATAGACCTGCGCCGCCGAGGCCGCGCCGTAAGCGCCGCTGCCGAAATAGGCGATGTTGATGTAGTATTCCAGAATTTCCTCCTTGCTCATGCGCCGCTCCAGCTGCAGCGCGAGCAGAGCCTCCTGCGCCTTGCGGCCGAAGGTCTTCTCCGCGCTCAGATGCGTCAGGCGCACGAGCTGCTGCGTGATCGTGCTCGCTCCCTGCGAGAGGCTCATCGTGCGCAGGTTATTGAGCGCCGCGCCGAAGATGCGCCGCACGTCCACGCCGGAATGCTCAAAAAAGCGCGCGTCCTCCGCGGCGACGAACGCGTCCGGGAGGTAGGGCGGCATTTCCTCCAGCCGCGCGTAGACCCGCTGCGCGCCGGGATAGAGCCCGGGCATTTCCTCGCCGTTCGCGTCGTAGAGCAGCGTGCTGGCGGCGGCGGACGTGATCTTCTGCAGGTCCAGCCGCTTCCAGGAGGGCAGATCCAGCGCGACCAGCGCCGCCGCAAGCGCAGCCAGCGCCCCGAAAAGCAGCAGCCGCAAAGGCATTTTTTTATTCTTCATCGCATTGATCACCTCGCAGGGAAAGTATGCCCGACAAAAGGCCCGGTGATTCTCCGCCCCGGCGCCGGGGGTGTCGAACGAAAGACAGGATGCGGCAAAGGGAGAGCGCTTTCGCGGCAGGGTTCGCGCGCGCGGGCGGCGTATCGAAATACGGAACGGATCGACCGCCCGCACAGGGGCGCAGGAGGGAGCGCAGAGAAAATGCTGGCCTACAGGATCAAGGGGAAGGATCTGATCGCCTCGATCGACGGGGATCTCGATCAGCTGCATGCGCAGGAGCTCAGGGAGGAATTGGACGGCCTGATCGCCCGATACAGGCCGGGAAGGCTGGTGCTGGACGTAAAGAATCTGGATTTTATGGACAGCTCCGGCATCGGCATGGTCATCGGTCGCTACAAGCTGATGAAGCGCTCGGGCGGCACGATGGCCGTGCGCGGCGCGCGGGGCCCGGTGGAAAAGCTGTTCGCGCTGTCCGGCCTGTATCATCTGCTGGACAGGCTCGCATAGGGAGGTGAAAAAGGATATGAAGATCCGCAACGAGATCCGGGCGGATTTCCTCTCCATTCCGGAAAACGTGGCCTTCGCGCGCATGACCGTGGCGGCGTTTCTGGTCTCGGAGGATCCGACGCTGGAGGAATTGGGGGACATCAAGACGGCTGTTTCCGAGGCGGCGACCAACGCCATCGTGCACGGCTACCGGGAAAAGGAGGGCATGGTGCGCCTGCGCGCGCTGCTGTACGAGGGTGGCGAGGTGGAGCTGGAGATCATCGACAACGGCTGCGGCATCGAGGACGTCGAACAGGCGCGCAGGCCGTTTTTCTCCGGAGACGGCGACGAGCGCGCCGGCATGGGCTTTCTGGTGATGGAGAGCTTCATGGACAGCGTGGATGTGATCAGCGCACCCGGGGAGGGGACGACCGTGCGCATGCGCAGGCGGCTCGGCGCGGATGCGTCCGCTGCCGCCCGGCCCTGAATGCGCCGGCATACGAAAGAGACGAGGAGTTTTCCCGGGAAAACCGGCTGGGCGCGGTGCTGCGCGCGGCGCAGGGCGACGAGGACGCCTTTGCGCAGGCCGTCACGGAAAACCTGCCTTTGGTCGCGCATATTGCAAAGCGCTTCGGCCGGGCGGAGGCGGAATACGAAGACCTGTTTCAGACCGGCTGCATCGGCCTGATGAAGGCCATCCGCCGCTATGAGCCCGGCTTCGGCACGGCTTTTTCCACTTATGCGGTGCCGGTCATCATGGGCGAGATGCGCCGCCTGCTGCGCGACGGCGGGCAGGTGCATGTGGCGCGCTCCATCCGAGAAAAAGCCGCGCTGATCGCCAGATGCGAGCAGGAGCACATCGCGCGCACGGGAGAAGAGCCGGATTTTGCCCAGCTCTGCGCCGCGACCGGGCTCAGCCGCGAGGAGATCGCCCTTTCCTACGGCGCGCGCAGGCCGCTCGTTTCGCTCGACGCGCCCGCGCCGGGCATGGAGCACATGACCAACGCGGAGCTCATCCCCGGCAAGGAGGAAGGGGAGATCGAGGAAGGGATCGTGCTGCGGCAGCTGCTCGGCGCGCTGGAGGAGCAGGACAGGAGGCTGATCGAGCTGCGCTACCGCGCGGGCAAGACGCAGGCCGAAACGGGCGAGCTCCTCGGCATGACGCAGGTGCAGGTCTGCCGGAGGGAGAAAAAGCTGCTGCGGCAGATGCGCGAGGCCTCCGGCACGGAATGAGAGAATAAGGCTTTTCCCGGGAAAAGGCGGGCGCTGCGGCGTCTGCTTTTTTCTTGTGCGAAACGCCCGTTAGCCCGGCGTTTGGGGCAGAATAACAGAGCGAAACAGTATGTTTACCGGAAAGAGCGAAACAATTCACCGCGCTTAACGGAGCGTGCATTGACCAAAGCAAAAGAGGGTGGTAAAGTATTCTGGATAAGATATGCATTTGGCCCAAGGCGTGCTTTTTTTACCGGGAAGCGGCGGCGGGCGGCGAGCGCTTTTTTATGGGAGTGAATTGCTTTGGAAATGACTCAGAGGGTAGACTCGCTTCTCAGCCGTGTGGAGAAGCCTTCGCGATATATGGGCGGCGAATTCGGCAGCATCATGAAAAACGCCGAAGAAGTCGATATCCGCTATGCGTTTTTGTTCCCGGACACCTACGAGGTGGGCATGTCGAACCTCGGCATGAAGATCCTCTATCATACGATCAACGACAGGCCCGACGCATGGTGCGAGAGGGTGTTCTCGCCGTGGGTCGATATGGAAGACCTCATGCGCAGCGAGGGCGTCCCGCTTTTTTCCATCGAAAGCCGCACGCCCGTGAAGGAATTCGACATCGTGGGCATCACGCTGCAGTATGAGATGAGCTATACGAACATCCTCTCCGCGCTGGATCTGGCCGGCATCCCGCTGCGCGCCGAAGACCGCAAGGACGGCCCGTTCATCGTGGCGGGCGGCTCCTGCGCGTTCAATCCGGAGCCGCTGGCGCCGTTTTTCGATTTCTTCATCATCGGCGACGGCGAGCGGAGCACGCACGAATATCTCGACATCTACGCCCAGTGGAAAAAGGAAGGCGCGCCGAGGGAGGAATTCCTCAGGCGGGCCGCGCAGGTGCAGGGCGTGTATGTGCCCAGCCTGTACGACGTGGAATACAACGCGGACGGCACGATCAAGAGCTATACGCCCAAGGAGGGCTCCGGCGCGAAGGAGCTGGTGTTCAAGGCGCTGGTGAACGACCTGACCGCGGCCGATTACCCCGAAAAGCTGATCGTGCCCTACGGCGAGGTCGTGCATGACCGCATCATGCTGGAGATCTTCCGCGGCTGCACGCGCGGCTGCCGCTTCTGTCAGGCGGGCATGCTCTATCGCCCCGTGCGCGAGAGGAGCATGGACAGGCTGCTGGAGATCGCAGATAAGCTGGTGAAAGCCACGGGCTACGACGAGATCTCCCTCATGAGCCTCTCCAGCGGAGATTATTCCTGCCTGCCGGAGCTTGCCAGAGAAATGGTGCGCAAGTATCAGGAAAAGAGGGTGCGCATCTCTCTGCCCTCCCTGCGCATCGATTCGTATCTCAAGGACACCCTCGCCGAAACGCAGAAGGTGAAAAAGACCGCGCTGACCCTCGCGCCCGAGGCCGGTACGCAGAGGCTGCGCGACGTGATCAACAAGGGCGTGACGGAGGACGACCTCATGCGCTCCGTGGGCGACGCCTTCGACGAGGGCTGGAGCGCCGTGAAGCTGTATTTCATGATCGGCCTGCCCACCGAAACGGACGAGGACGTGGACGGCATCGCCGACCTCGCCGCAAAGGTGCGCGCGCGGTATTTCCAGGTGCCCAAGAACAAGCGCGCGCCCGGCCTACGCATCACGGTGAGCGCTTCGGTGTTCATCCCCAAGCCGTTCACCCCGTTCCAGTGGTGCGGCCAGCTCGACGCCGAGACGGTCATCCGCCGCCAGCAGCGCCTCAAGGAAAAGCTCGCCGCCATCAAGGGCGTGGATTTCAAATATCACGCGCCGGACGTGAGCTATATCGAAGCCGTTCTTGCGCGCGGCGACAGGAAGCTGGCGGACGCGCTGGAGATCGCATGGCGCAGCGGCTGCCGCTTTGACAGCTGGAGCGAGCATTTCAAGATGGAAAAATGGATGGCCGCGTTCGAAAAGGCCGGAGTCGATCCGGATTTCTACGCACTGCGCGAGCGGAGCACGGACGAAGTGAACGCGTGGGACATGCTCGACTGCGGCGTGGAAAAGCGCTATCTCGTCTCCGAATGGGAAAAGGCGCAGCGCGCCGAGACGACCCGAGACTGCCGCCAGGGCTGCACCGGCTGCGGCATGAAGCGATATGAAGGAGCCTGCAAATAAAATGAAGATTTGGATCAGATTCGGCAAGACCGAACGCCTGCGCTACGTTTCCCATCTGGATCTGCAGCGCTTTATGCAGCGCGCGCTCAACCGCACAGAGCTGCCCATCGCCTGGTCGCAGGGCTTTAATCCGCATCCGCTCATGTCCTTTGGCTCCGCCATGGCCATGGGCGGGACGAGCGAATATGAGATTTTTGAGATCCGCATGGCAAAGGATACGACCGCGCAGGAGACCGCGCGGCAGATGGCCGCGGCCCTGCCGCCGGATCTGCCCGTCATCGGCGCGAAGGCCTTTGCGGACAGCCGCAGCGCGCCGATGGCCATGCTCAAGGCGGCGGATTATATGATCGCCGTCGAAGGAGCGCAGAGCGCGCAGATCATCGGCATGCTCGACGAATACATGGCCAAGGAGCACGTCATGGCCATGCGCAAGACCAAGACCGGAGAAAAAGAGGCGGACATCCGCGCGATGACCCATCTGCTCAAGCCGGACCTGCGCGAGGCGAATATCTTCTTCGCGCGCCTTTCGCTCACCGAGCGCGCCACTCTCAAGCCGGACCTGCTCGTGCGCACGCTTGCGCAGATGGCGGGCGTTCAGGAGCCGGAGATCCGCGTACACAGGCTGAGCCTGCTGGGCGAAAATGAAAAGGGCGAGCTGAAGCCGCTGATGGAGCTGTAAAGGAATATGCGCAGAGAGGTATTTGTCGAAACATATCTGGGCCAGAAGCGCATGGCCGTGCTCGAGGACGGCGTGCTGGTGGAATACGCCGTGGACAGGCCCGGCTCCGAGCGGCTCAACGGAAATATCTACAAAGGCGTCGTGCGCGACATCCTGCCCGGCATACAGGCCTCCTTCGTCAACATCGGCCTTGCGAAAAACGGCTATCTCTCCTTGGAGGATATCGCCGTGGGCAAGGGCGACATGACCGACAGCCTGCGCGAGCAGATCCGCTCGCAGGGCGCGAAGCTGCGCCGCGGGCAGGAGCTGATCGTGCAGGTGGTCAAGGAGACCTCCGGCGCGAAGGGCCCGCGCATCTCCGGCAATGTGACCATCGCCGGGGCGCTGCTGGTGTATCTGCCCACGCTCGATTACGTCGGCGTGTCGCGCAAGATCGGCGACAACGCGGAGAGAAACCGGCTGGCAAAGATCGCCGGGAAGATCAAGCCGCAGGGCAGCGGACTGATCGTGCGCACGGCCGCCGCAGGCCTGCCGGAGGAGGCGCTCGCGCGCGAGGCCGGCCTGCTCGATTCGCTCTGGCAGCGCATCTGCGCGCGCGCGCAGCATGCCATGGCTCCCGCGCTGCTCTTTTCCGATTCCTCGCTGGAATGCCGCGCCGTGCGCGACCTGCTCGTGCCGGAGACGGACGCGATCTGGTTCGACGACAGGCAGACCTACGAATCCGCATTGGAATTCGCCGCCGTCTTCTCCAAGGAGGGCGCGGACAAGCTGCGCCTGTACGAGGGCGGCTGGATGTTCGAGGAAAAGCGGATCGATCAGATGGCGAACAAAGCGCTCGAGAGGCAGGTCGCGCTCAAGAGCGGCGGCTCCATCGTGATCGACTACACCGAAGCGCTCACCGCCATAGACGTCAATACCGGCTCGTTCGTGGGCAAAAACGACCTCGAGGAGACGGTCTTCGCCACCAATTGCGAGGCGGCCGAGGAGATCGCAAGGCAATTGCGCCTGCGCGACATCGGCGGCATCGTGGTGGTGGATTTCATCGACATGGACGAGCCCGCCCATGAAAAGGCAGTGCTGGAGATCTTTGCCCGCGCCCTCGGCGCGGACAGGGCGCGCACGAATCTGGGCGGCTTTACGGGGCTGGGGCTGGTCGAGCTCACGCGCCATAAATTTCACCAGCCGGTCTATCGACTGCTCCACGAGCAATGCGCGCATTGCGGGGGCAGCGGCTGGGCGCCCGGCGCAGAGACGGGCGCGCGCGAAGCGCTGCACAAGCTGCAGGCGCGCACCGACCGCGCCGAGTCCTCGCTCTTTCTCGTCAGCGCCTCGCGCGAGGTGATGGACAGGATGCTGGAGCTGGGCGCGCAGTATCGCGGAAACGCCTTTATCTTCGCAGACAAGACCCGCAGCGGCGGGCAATACGATATTTCTCCGGCCGCGCCGGGAGACGTCCCCAGGACGGCTGTGCGGCTGGGAAGGGAGAAATGACCCATGGAACCGATCTATGACGCCTGTTCCCGGGAAAAGGACGCAAAGGCCGTGCGGGAAGCGATCGGCGAGAATAAAAAATATCATATCGTGACCTACGGCTGCCAGATGAACGTGCGCGACGGCGAGACCGCCGCAGGCCTGCTTGAGGAGATGGGCTTTTCCAAGGCGCAGAGCCGTGAAGAGGCCGACATCGTCCTCTTTGAGACCTGCTGCGTGCGCGAAAATGCCGAAAACCGGGCGCTGGGCAATGTGATCTGGCTCAAGGAGTTGAAAAAGACCAAGCCGGATCTGCTCATCGCCGTGGGCGGCTGCATGACGCAGGAGGAGGGCATGGCCGAGCGCATCCGCAGGCAGTATCCCTTCGTGGATATCGTCTTCGGCACGCATAACCTCTACCGCCTGACCCATTTCGTGCGCGAGGCCGTCGAGGGCCGCAGGGCGATCGAGATACTGCCGGAGGGCGGGCTGCAGGAAGGCCTGCCGGCAAAGCGGAATTCGAGCTTTTCCGCGTTCGTCAATATCATGTACGGCTGCAACAACTTCTGCTCCTATTGCATCGTGCCCTATGTGCGCGGCAGAGAGCGCTCCCGCAGCGCGCAGGACATCCTCGACGAGGCCAAGCGGCTGCAGGATGCGGGCGTGCGGGAGATCACGCTGCTGGGCCAGAACGTCAATTCCTATCAGGGCGGCGGCGCGGAATTTGCCAATCTCCTTGCAAAGCTCGACGCGCTGGGCATCGAGCGCATCCGCTTCATGACCAGCCACCCGAAGGATCTTTCCGACGAGCTCATCGCCGCATACGGCTCGCTCAGGCATCTGTGCGGGCATCTGCATCTGCCGGTGCAGTCCGGCTCAAACCGCATCCTTGAAATGATGAACAGGCGCTATACGCGCGAAAAATACCTTGACCTTGTCAAAAGGCTGCGCGCGGTGCGCCCGGAGATCGGCCTGACGAGCGATATCATCGTGGGCTTCCCCGGCGAGACGGAGCAGGATTTTCAGGACACGATGTCGCTGGCGCGGGAAGTGCGCTACGACTCCGCGTTCACCTTCATCTACTCCCCGCGCCCGGGCACGAAGGCGGCGGCGATGCCGGACGGAACGCCCGCCGAAGAAAAGGTGCGCCGCATAGAAGAGCTGATCGCGCTGCAGCTGGCCAACACCGCCGAAATGCTGCGCGCGCAGATCGGCAGGACGGAAACGGTGCTCGTGGAGAGCGCTTCCGAACGCGATCAGGGCTCCGTCATGGGAAAGACCGGCCGCTTCCTCGCGGTGAATTTCCCGGGAAAAGAAGATCTCATCGGCAAATTCGTAGACGTGCGCATCACCGGCGCGGGCAAGAACACCCTGCGCGGCGAGATGCTTTGATCAAAAAAACACACAGCGCGGAGGGAGCGGGCATGCAGCAGAGCTTTTTCAACATGCAGGGGACGCCTGCGCAGAAGGGCGGAGCGCAGGATGCGCCCGCGCGGCTTGCCCCTCTGGCCGACCGCATGCGCCCGAGGAATCTGGACGAATTCATCGGGCAGGAGCACATCGTGGGCGAGGGCAGGCTGCTGCGCCGCGCCATCATGGCGGACAGGCTGACCAGCTCCATCTTCTGGGGGCCGCCCGGCTGCGGGAAGACCACGCTGGCCTTCATCGCGGCCACGGGTACGAAGGCGGAATTCGTCAAGCTCAACGCCGTCACCAGCGGCGTGAGCGATGTGCGCGAGGTGATCCGCGAGGCGGAGGAGCGCCTGCGCCTCTACGGCAGGCCCACCTATCTCCTTTTGGACGAATGCCACCGCTGGTCCAAATCGCAGTCCGATTCCATTTTGCCCGCCATCGAAAAGGGCACCATCCGCTTCATCGGCTCCACCACGGAAAACCCCATGGTGGCCATGACGCCCGCCATCGTGAGCCGCTGCCGCCTGTTCCGCTTTGAACGGCTGCACACGCAGGACGTGGTCCGCGCCGTGCAGGCCGCCGTTGCGGACGAAGAGCGCGGTTTTGGCCGGATGCAGATCGACCTGCGGGAGGACGCGCTGCGGCATATCGCCTCCGTGGCCAACGGAGACGTGCGCGCCGCGCTCAACGCGCTGGAGCTGGCCGTGCTGACGACCCCGCCGGACAGAGAGGGCACGATCGCGATCACGCTGGCGGTCGCGGAGGAATCCATCCAAAAACCGGTGCTGCAGATGGACGAGAGCATGTATTACGACATGCTCAGCGCCTTTTGCAAATCCCTGCGCGGAAGCGACAGCGACGCGGCGCTGGCCTGGTGCGCGCGTCTTCTGCATGCAGGGGTGGATCCGCGCATCATCGTGCGCCGGGTCATCGCGCACGCCAGCGAGGACGTGGGCATGGCCAACCCCAACGCCATGCTGACGGCTGCGGCGGCGTGGCAGTCGCTCGAGGCCATCGGCATGCCCGAGGCCAAGCTGCCCATCGCGCAGGCTATCATCACCGTGTGCGAGAGCCCGAAATCCAACAGCGTGTGCATGGCGATCGACCGCGCCTTTGCCGATGCGGAAAAGGGCGGCTATCAGAACGTGCCGGTGCATCTGCGCGACACGCATTACAGCGGCGCGCAGAGAGTCGGCTCCGGCGAGGGCTACCTCTATCCGCACGATTTCCCCGGCCATTACATCCCGCAGCAGTACGCTCCGCTCGAGGCGCAGGGCATGCCCTATTACGCGCCGAGCGAGGAGGGCTTTGAACGGGAGATCCGCCGCCTGCGCAAGGAGCGCGGCTTTGCAGACGAGTAGACCGGCGCGCAGCGCCGCAAAAAAATATATGGGAGAAAGCATGACCAACGCAGAAAAACAGCAGAAAAAACCACAGGCGCAGTCCAAAAAGAGGCGCGGCTCGACCGTGGTCAAGAGAGACCCGGCCGCACAGAGCCGCAAGGGCCCGACGGTTGTGAAAAAGCAGCCGCCCCGGCACGCCAAAAAGGAGCCGGAAAACTGGGACGACCTCTTTTTTGAGGAAGCGCCGAAAAAGCGCAAAAAGCCCGCGCCGCATTCCCGCAGCGCGAGGCGCGCGCGCGCAAAGCGCAAGGCGCGCGTCAGGCGCACGCTCTACGGCAGCCTTGCCGCTCTCTTCGGCGGGCTCTGCCTGTGCATCGTGCTCTTCTGC
Organism: Eubacteriales bacterium; assembly: GCA_030528845.1. The sequence continues at coordinate 4,427 of JAUMYC010000029.1, read as the reverse complement.
ACGCTGAGCACCGTGCGCTATTTTGAATTTTTGGAAATGCGCAGCCTGCTCGACCGGAACACCTTTTATCCGGGCGTGACGGTGGATGGGGTCGACCTGTCCGGCAGCACGCTCTCCGACGCGATGGACGCCTTCCGCCAAAGGGAGATGGACTATGGCGGCGACAGGGATATCACCTTCCGCATCGACGGGCAGGAGCACGTCCTCAGTTCGCTCGAGCTGGGCTTCGGCAGCAATTATCAGGCGATCCTGCAGGCCGCTTGGGATGTGGGCCGCGAGGGCACGCTCGAGCAGCGCTATGCACAGGCGCTGGAGGGCGGCAGCTTCACGGTGGACCGCGGCTACGACGAGGGGATCCTCAGGCAGAGCATGTCCTCTCTGGCGGCGAGCCTGAGCACGGAGAGCGTGGACGCGCAGATCACTGATTTCATCTACAATCAGGGCCGGTTTGAGTTCAGCCGGGAGCAGCAGGGCGTTTATGTGGACGGCGAGGAGCTGTACCGGCAGGTGCAGACCGCGCTGCAGAACGGCCTGCAGACGGTGGACGTGAACCATACGATCCTTGAGCCGAAGGTGACGGCGGAGGAGCTGGCCGGGCAATACGGCGAGCTTTCCCTCGCGGTCACGAACGCGTCCTCTTCCAACAACAACCGCATCAACAACATCCGTCTGGCCTGCGAGGCCATCAACTGCCTCAAGCTCGAGCCCGGAGAGGAATTCTCCTTCAACGAGGTCGTCGGGCAGCGCACGCGCGACGCGGGCTACAAAAAGGCGGGCGTGTATATCAGCGGCGAGGTGGGCGAGGAGATCGGCGGCGGCATCTGTCAGGTCTCCACGACGCTGTTCAACGCCGTGGTCAAGGCCGATCTGGAGATCACCGAGCGCCATAACCATTCGCTGCCCGTTTCCTATGTGGACAACGGCAAGGACGCGACCGTCAGCTGGGGCTCGCAGGATCTCAAATTTGTCAATTCCTCCGACGAACCGGTGTATATCGTGGCCTATGTGACCGACGACTGGCGCGTGCGCGTGCATGTCTTCGGCAAGCTGCGCACCGACGGGCTGACCATCTCGCTCGTGCCCGTGCTGCAGCAGACCGTACAGCCCGGCGAGGCGGAATACCGCTACACGACGGACATCCCCACGGGCACGACCCGCGTAAAGAGCGACGCGCGCAAGGGCTACCGCGTGAACACCTACAAGGCCTATACGGACGCCGAGGGCAACGTGGTGGACAAGCAGTTCCTGTGCTCGAGCTACTATCCGGCCCGCGGCGCGATCATCGAGGTGGGCCAGTAAAAGGAGGCGGCGAGGATGGCGATCTGCATTCCCGCAGCTCTTCCGGCGGCCGCGCTGCTGCGCGCGGAGGGCCTTGAGGTGCATGAACGCGAAGGCGCCGCGGGGCGCACTGCGCCGGAATGCGTGCAGATCGGCATCGTGAACCTCATGCCCACCAAGCAGACCACGGAGGCGCAGATATTGCGCCTGCTGGCCGGCGCGGGCAGGCCTGTGGAGGCGGCGTTTTTCGCGCCGCTCTCGCATGTGTGCAAAAACACGCCGCAGGAGCATATCGACGCGTTTTATGCCGACCTTGCGCAGATTGAGCGCATGCAGCCGGACGGGCTGATCGTCACGGGCGCGCCGGTGGAGATGCTGGAATTCGAGCAGGTGGATTATTGGAATGAGCTCGTGCGCCTGATGGACCATGCGCGCGCGCAGATCCGCAGCACACTGTATATCTGCTGGGCCGCGCAGGCCGCGCTCTATCACTTTTTCGGCGTGCGCAAATATCCGCTGCCGGAGAAATGCTTCGGCGTGTTTGCGCATCGATTCACGGGAGCGGCGCATCCGCTGCTGCGCGGCATGGACGAGCCGTTCCTCGCGCCGCATTCGCGCCATACGCAGGTGCTCTGTGAGGAGATCGAGAGAACGCCCGGGCTGCGGCTGCTGGCAAAGAGCGAGGCTGCGGGCGCGTATCTGGCCGCGGAGGAAGACGGGCGCAGCGTGTTTGTGACCGGACACAGCGAATATGACGCGCACACGCTCCGGCTCGAATATGAGCGCGACCGGAGCAGGGGCCTGCCCATCCGCGTGCCTGTCGGCTACTTCCCGGAGGACGACCCGGCAAAGGAGCCGCCGCTGACATGGCGCGCTCATTCGCAGCAGCTCTACGGCAGCTGGCTGAGCGAGCTCGTCTGCCGGTAGAACCGACCGGCGCAGATTTGGCGCAAACGCGCGAAATTTTGCGCGCTGATGTGAATACCGGCGCGGCCGGGCATACCTTCTCCCTGACCATATGCCTTTGGGAAGGGGAGAGGTTTTTATGCGAAAAAGGGCTCTGTATTCTCTCGCGGCGGCCATGCTCTGCCTTGCATGGAGCATCGCGCCCATAGACGACGCGCAGACGGTGCGGCTGGCGCAGGTGCTGTATCACCATTGCGGGCAGCAGTCCGACGAAACCATGCGCCTGTTCGGCGCGGCGCTGTGCAACAGAGTCGGCATGCGGGAATTCGGCGACACGCTCGGCGCGGTGCTGGCGGATTTTGCCTGTACGCCCGCCTATGACGAACGCGCGCTGGCCTGCGCAAGGGCGCTTGCGGCCGGTCGGCGCAGCTTCGACGCGCCGCCGGAAGAGGTCGTGCATGCCATCGGCAAGGGGGAAGACCAGAGCGCATACGCGTCTCTCGGCTTCTGGCGCGTCTGCGGAGATTACGTTTTTTATTACCGGACATAGAGCATGCCCGGAAAGAAGGGGAATAGTTGCATGTCCAAAGGAGAAAAGACCGCAAAGGCGACGATCGCGGTCACGCTGATCATCTTTCTGAGCAAGGCCTTCGGCTTTGTGCGCGAGTCCATCATCGCGGCGTATTTCGGCACGGGGATGGAGGCGGACGCCTATACCGCCGCCTACGGCACCTATTACGTGCCCATCCTGCTGCTGGGCTCGTGCATTTCCTCCACGCTGATCCCGCTGTATGTCTCGCTGCGCAGCAATCAGGGCCCGAGGCACGCCAACCGGCTGGCCTCCAATACGCTCAACCTGTTCTCTGCCTTCGGGCTGATCGTGGCCGCGCTGATGTTCCTCTTCGCCGGGCCGATCCTCTCCGTGCTCTACAGCGGCTTTGGCGCCGAGCAGCATGCGCTCACGGTGGAGCTGCTGCGCATCATGCTGCCGGGCCTCGGCTTTGCCATCGCGGCGCTGGTGCTCTCCAACATCCTCAACGCGCAGGAGCACTTCACGGCGGCGCAGCTCACCGGCTTTCCGCTGAGCGTCTGCACCATCGTCGCTTCGGTGTTCTTTTCGCAGACCTACGGCATCCGCGCGGTGGCTTGGGGCGTCTTTGCGACGGGCCTGATGCAGGTGCTCATCCAGCTGCCCCCGCTGCTCAAGAGCTTCCGCTACCATTGGGTGTTCGATCCGGCCGACCCGATGATCCGCAAGATGATCGCCCTGGCCGTGCCCGCCATCTTGAGCATGAGCGCCACGGAGATCAATAGTTTGGTGGACAAGTCCATGGCCTCCGGGCTGGGCACGGGCTCGCTCTCGGCCATGAACTATGCCTTCCGTCTGGTCTCCTTCGTGCAGGGCATCCTCGTCGTTCCGCTGATGACGGTCACCTTTTCGAGGATGTCGCGGCGCGCGGCGGGCAACGATAAGGGCGGCGTGGTGAAGATCTTCCGCGAGAGCTCCGAGGTCATCTGTTCGATCGTGCTCCCGGTCACGATCATCGCCTGCATCCTCTCGCGCGGCGTCATCCGCTTCGCCTTCATGCGCGGCGAGTTCAACGAGCATTCGCTCATGCTCACCAGCGGCGTCTTTTCCATGTATATCATCGGCGAGCTGTTCTTCGGCGTGCGCGATCTGCTCAACCGCGTGTTCCATTCCATGCAGGACACCAAAACGCCCATGTATGTGGCGTTGTTCATGATCCTGATCAACATCCTGCTCAACCTGCTGTTCAAGATGCTCTGGGGCCTGAACGGCCTTGCGCTCTCCACGACGGTCTCCGGCGTGATCAGCTGCGTGCTGCTGATGGCGCTGCTGCGCAGGAAGGCGGGGCATATCGGTCTGAAGACCTCTGCGCCGGAATATCTGAAGATCCTCGCGGCTTCGCTGGCCGCCGGTGCATTCTGCCTACTGCTGCGCTCCTTTGTGCCGGAGCCGTCCGGCTTTATCGCCGTCTTCGGCTATCTTGCGCTCCTCGGCGGCAGCTCCATGCTTGTCTACGTTGCCGCGGCGTGGATCTTCGGCTCGCGCAACGTGCGCTCGCTCGGCAGAATGTTCAGGCGCGGCTGACGCGGCGCCGTGCAGAAACGTCCGTCTCCCTTTCGGGTTTTGAAAGGGAGGCGGGCGTTTTTTTTTTTTTTTTGCGGAGAAGGCGCGCTGAAAACATTGCCAGCGTATTTTGCCTCTGCCGCAGCCACAA
>JAUMYC010000203.1 GCA_030528845.1 Eubacteriales bacterium | reverse complement strand
GATAGTACCAACGTTTACGTGAGGCTTATTGCGCTCAAACTTTGCCTTTCCCATGAAAGTAACATTCCTTTCTGTATCGCCCTCTGCTTCCGCTTTGCGGCGGGCCGAGCCCTTTTGGCAGGGGCTGATTGATGCAGCCGCTTGCGCGGCAGATGGTTATGCCTTCTTGCCCAGCACCTTTTCCGCGATGGAGCGCGGCACTTCTTCATAGTGCGCGAACTGCATCGTGTAGTTGCCGCGGCCCTGCGTCTTGGAGCGCAGGTCGGTGGCGTAGCCGAACATGTTGGAGAGCGGAACGATCGCGTTGATCGTCTGCAGGCCGGCGTGAGAATCCATGCCGGTCAGGCGGCCGCGCTTGGCGGTCACATCGCCGATCACGTCGCCCATGTACTCTTCCGGAACGACGACTTCCACCTTCATCATCGGCTCAAGCAGCGTGGGGTCGGCCTTTGCGGAGGCCTCCTTGAACGCCATGGAGCCGGCGATCTTAAACGCCATTTCGCTGGAGTCGACCTCGTGGTACGAGCCGTCGATCAGCTTGGCGGTGAAATCGACGCATTCGTATCCGCCCAGAGCGCCGCTCTGCGACGCCTCGCGGATGCCGTTGTCGATCGCGGGGATGAATTCCTTCGGAACGACGCCGCCGACGGTGGCATTGATGAACTCGTAGCCTGCGCCGGGCTCACGCGGAGAGAATTCCACCTTACAATCGCCGTACTGGCCGTGGCCGCCGCTCTGGCGAACGAAACGACCCTGCACGGTGACGGTCTTCTTGATGGTCTCCTTGTAAGCGACCTGCGGCTTGCCGACCGTGGCTTCCACGCGGAATTCGCGCAGCAGACGGTCTACGATGATCTCCAGATGGAGCTCGCCCATGCCGGCGATGATCGTCTGACCGGTGGCCTCGTCGGTGTACGCCTTGAAGGTCGGGTCTTCCTCGGCCAGCCTGACGAGCGCGAGGCTCATCTTGTCCGCGCCGGCCTTGGTCTTCGGCTCGATGGCAACGCGGATGACCGGATCCGGGAATTCCATGGATTCGAGGATGATCGGCTTCTTTTCCTCGCACAGGGTGTCGCCCGTGCCGGTGTCCTTCAGGCCCACGGCAGCGGCGATATCGCCCGCGCGCACCTCGTCGATCTCCTCGCGGTGGTTCGCATGCATGCGGAGGATGCGGCCCACGCGCTCGCGGCGCTTCTTGACCGGGTTCCAGACGTAGCTGCCGGTGGACAGCACGCCGGAGTACACGCGGAAGAAGGCCAGCTTGCCGACATACGGGTCGGCCATGATCTTGAACGCCAGCGCGGAGAACGGCTCCTCATCGGAAGACGGGCGCGTGGCGACTTCGCCGGAATCGGCGTCCGTGCCTTCCACTGCGGGTACGTCCACAGGGGAGGGCAGGTATTCTACAACAGCGTCCAGCAGGGGCTGCACGCCCTTGTTGCGATAGGAAGTGCCGCACAGGACGGGGGTCATCTGGCCGGCGAGGGTCGCCTTGCGGATGCCCGCTTTGATCTCTTCCAGCGAAAGCTCTTCGCCCTCGAGATACCTCATCATCAGCTCGTCGTCCGATTCCGCAACGGTATCGATCAGAGCTGCGCGGGCCTCTTCGGCCTTGTCCTGCATCTCGGCGGGGATATCGATGGTGTCCATGACAGTGCCGAGGTCATCTTCGTAGATGATGGCCTGCATGGTGACCAGGTCGATGATACCCTTAAATTCGGCTTCTGCGCCGATGGGCAGCTGGATGGGCGTTGCGTTCGTCTTGAGACGATCGCGCATCATTTCCACCACGCGGTAGAAATCGGCGCCCATGATGTCCATCTTGTTTACGTAGGCGATGCGCGGAACGCCATACTTGGTAGCCTGCCTCCAGACCGTTTCGGACTGGGGCTCAACGCCGCCCTTGGCGCAGAAGACGGCGACGGCGCCGTCCAGCACGCGCAGAGAGCGTTCCACCTCTACAGTAAAGTCCACGTGACCAGGCGTGTCGATGATGTTGATCTGATGGCCCTTCCATTCGCAGGTCGTCGCAGCAGAAGTGATCGTAATGCCGCGCTCCTGTTCCTGTTCCATCCAGTCCATCGTCGCTGCACCTTCATGGGTCTCGCCCATGCGGTGGGTCTTTCCGGTGTAATACAGGATACGTTCTGAGGTCGTCGTCTTACCGGCGTCGATGTGTGCCATGATGCCGATGTTGCGGACCATTTTCAGTTCGTGGGTTCTAGCCATAATTCGCCATCCTCCTTTCCGGCAAATGCTCTGACCGTGCGCAGAATGATATTACCAGCGATAGTGCGCGAAAGCCTTGTTGGCCTCGGCCATCTTATGCATATCCTCGCGACGCTTCACGGCGTTGCCGGCGTTGTTGGCTGCATCCATGATCTCGCCAGCGAGCCTGTCCGCCATTTCGCGCTCGCCCCTCTTGCGGGCGAAGAGAACCAGCCAGCGCAGCGCCAGGGTCTGCCTGCGCTCCGGGCGGATCTCGATCGGGACCTGGTAGGTGGCGCCGCCGACACGACGAGCCTTGACTTCCAGAGCGGGCATGATGTTGTTCATGGCCTGGTTGAAGACTTCGTGGGCGTCCTTACCGGTCTTTTCTGCGACCTTTTCAAAGGCCTGGTAGCAAACGGTCTGCGCGACGCCGCGCTTTCCGTCATACATGATCTGGTTGATGAGCTTCGTCACGACCGTGGTGTTGTACACCGGATCGGGAAGCACTTCACGCTTGGGAATAAAACCACGTCTGGGCATGGGTGTCCCTCCTCAAATGATTGGAACAACTTTTGGAGCTACGCGTTCAAAGGCAGTTGGCGCTGCCCTCAAACCCGCCAGACGCGCGCGCAAGGCAAAAGTCCGACGTTCCTTCAGACAGATACCTTCCACGTGCGGCGGGCGGCTGTTGCCCGTTGTGTGTGTTCGTCGCCCCAAAAGGGGCAGTATTTGGAAAAATCGAAACCGTAAAAGAACCTTGTCCGTGTCTCTCTCTTACTTCTTGGGACGCTTCGCGCCGTAGAGAGAGCGGCCCTGCATGCGCTTGGCAACGCCGGCAGCGTCCAGAGCGCCGCGGATGATGTGATACCTGCAGCCAGGCAGATCGCGAACCCTGCCGCCTCGGATCAGAACGACCGAGTGCTCCTGCAGGTTGTGGCCGATGCCCGGGATGTAGCAAGTGCCTTCAAAACCGTTCGTCAGGCGAACGCGGGCGATCTTGCGCAGCGCGGAATTCGGCTTCTTGGGGGTCTGCGTCTTGACGGTCAGGCACACGCCGCGCTTCTGCGGGCAATTCTGCAGAATCGGAGCGGTGGACTTTACGGTAACCTTTTCCCTACCCTTGCGGATCAATTGGTTGATCGTGGGCATGGAAGCACCTCCTCGGAATCATTTCGAATCTATATGCCACCCGCAACCCTCGGGTCGATATAGCATAAGTAATTGCGTTTCGGGGCGTCGTTATTTCTTCAGCCCTGCGGCCGCCGCGGGCACCGGGCATTTGCAGAGCCTGCCCAGCTCTTCCATGGTGGTCTCTTCCACCAGCGGGATGTTGTGCGCCCTGCAGGCGTCCTCGACCTTGCGGCGGATGAACAGATCGGCGTCGTTTCCAAGATACGCCACGCGCACCGAGCCTTCCTCGATGGCGCGGACCAGGCTGCGCGCGCCTACCACGCATTGTCCCATAGCAAGTCTCTGCGGCATCTGGCCGTTCCCTCCTTCAGGTCGCTCAAAGGCCTTTATATAGTGCTTTTCAACAAGAAACACACCATATCTTGTAAGCCCTTTGGACAAAATTGCATACGAATACCCGAAACTGTCTTAGTATAGCATTCCTGCCGACAAAAAGTCAATCGTGGTACAAAAAAGTAACGAAGTCAGCGCAAAAACAAAACAAACCTTCGTCTGTTCTCCCCCGCGCGCCGCCCTTGCGCATGGGCCGGCCGGGCGCGTTTATGCAGAAAATGCATAACGAAAAAGAGCGGCCCGCGCTTTCGCAGGCCGCCCGGAAAACAGTCAAACCGACCTATGCTTGCGGTCACAGGCCGGTTTGCTTATAAGGCTCCCTTGCGTAAAGGGAGCTGTCAGCGAAGCTGACTGAGGGATCGACGCCCCTCCGCCCCTGCGGGCTCCCTTGCTCTCAGGCTGCCGGTTTCTGAAATAAGG
>JAUMYC010000202.1 GCA_030528845.1 Eubacteriales bacterium | reverse complement strand
CTTCAAAGTGTTTCAAGACCCGACCACCTCCCTTTTGCATGGTGCTGCGCGCGCTGCGTTTGTTCCGGACATCTGTTAGATGCGCCGCAGAGGAAATCGTTACAGGCGAATGCTCCGTTTGCCGAAAAAAACAGAGCCCGGGCAAAAGCGCCGGGCTCTGCAGAGGAAAGGCGGGAGAGGGGATCAGGCGCGGATGGAGCCGATCAGGCTCTTGGTCTTCCAGTTTCCGCGGCGATACCACAGGAAGTTGAGCACGGCGCCGAGCACCCAGCTGATCAGCAGGGAAACGTACAGGGCGTCCGGGTTGCCGTTGGGCCATGCTTCGGATTTGGTCATCATGGCGATGAGATAGGCGAGGGGAGTGCGCACGATGACGGTGGTCACCAGAGAGATCCACATGGTGGGCATGGTGTCGCCCGCGCCGCGCATGATGCCGCCGAAGATCTGGCTGAAGCACATGGCGATGTAGCCCACGGAGAGGATGCGCAGCTGGCGCACGCCCAGCGCGATGACGGATTCGGTGGAGGTGAACATGTGCAGCAGGTTCTTGCCGAAGAGCATCAGCGCCAGGACCAGCACGACGGAAGTGGAGATGGCGATCTTGAGGACGGCCTTCGTGCCTTCTTCGCAGCGGTCGAGCCTGCGCGCGCCGATGTTCTGGCCGATGAAGGTGGAGATGCACATGCCGAAGGTGAAGTTCGGCAGCATGGCGAAGCCGTCGATACGCATGACAGCGGTGGAAGTCGCGGTGACGAGATAGCCCATGGAGTTGGTCAGGCTCTGCACAAAGACCATGGCGAGGGAGAAGATGGCCTGCGTGATGCCGGAGGGGAGGCCGAGGCGCAGCAGCTGCACGGTGAAATCCTTCCTCGGGCGCAGAGTGTCGGGGGTGATCTTTACGATATGCTTGATGGTGTAGAGCTTATAGAGCAAAATCACGGCGGAGATGCCCTGCGAGATGATGGTGGCAAGGCCTGCGCCGAACACGCCCAGATCCAGGCCTGCGACGAACCAGATGTCCAGCACGATGTTCAGGACGCTGGTGAGGATGAGCACGCACAGCGGGAAGAAGCTGTCGCCCAGGCCGCGCAGGATACCGGAGACGATGTTATAAAAGCCGCCGCCGATGATGCCCCAGAGGATGACGACCAGATAGCTCTTGGCCATGTCGAAGATCTCGGCAGGGGTGTTGATCATGCGCAGGAGCGGCTCGGCCAGCGGGATGCCCACGGCCATGATCAGCAGGGAAGAGACGGTGATGAGCGTGAGCGCGTTGCCCACGGACAGGGACAGCGCCTTCTGCTCCTTCGCGCCGAAGTACTGCGCGACCATGATGCCTACGCCCGTGGAGATGGCCATGAACAGCACCAGCAGCATGTTGATGATCGGGCCGGTCGTGCCGATGGAGGAAAGAGCGGTGTCTCCTACATACTTTCCGACGACGATGGAGTCCACCGTGCTGTAGAGCTGCTGGGCGAAGTTGCCGATCAGAAGCGGGATGGAGAACTTCAGAAGGCAGCTCATCGGGCTGCCCGTCGTCATGTCCTGCGCGCCGAAGAGCTTTTTCATCTTTTCGAGCATGGGAGTTCCTGCCTTTCAGTAGAAAATCGATTTGGATAGTTAGCAACCTAAATAGTATAGCTTGTAACTGTGTGTAGTTTCCAGTATGCCCAGTGTAAAATATACATGGCGAAATATTGCGAAATTTGAGAAATGTTTCGGAATGATTTCTTTTTGCGGGAAATTTCGGATTTGATTCAATTTTAACCGGGTCTTTACTGCCTGTTCGGCCTGTTCATGTTAGAATGGGGTGAGCCTAAAGGATGGAATATGCTGGGCGCGGATGGGGCTTGCCCCCTGCGCCGGCTTGTACCCCCGAAGGCCGCGATTTCATTATCCATAGTATTGCACATATTGTTAGGAGGGTACGGAATTCCATGGCAAAGCAAGTTCAGTTCACCGAAACCGTCCTGCGCGACGCCAACCAGTCGCTCATCGCGACCAGAATGCCCATCGAAAAGATGGAGCCGATCCTGTCTAAAATGGACAAGGCCGGCTACTACTCCGTCGAATGCTGGGGCGGCGCCACCTTCGACTCCTGCCTGCGCTTCCTGAACGAGGATCCGTGGGAGAGGCTGCGCAAGATCAAGAAGGGTCTCCCGCACACCAAGACCCAGATGCTCCTGCGCGGACAGAACGTGCTGGGCTACAAGCACTATCCGGACGACTTCGTAAAGAAGTTCATCGAAAAGTCCGTCGAAAACGGCATGGACATCATCCGCATCTTCGACGCTCTGAACGACCTGCGCAACATCCAGCTGGCCGTTGAGACCACTGTCAAGTGCGGCGCCATCGCCTCCGGCGCGATCTCCTACACCACCAGCCCGGTGCACACTCTGGCCAAGTACGCCCAGCTCGCCAAAGAAATGAAGCGCATGGGCGTGCAGACCATCTGCATCAAGGACATGGCCGGCGTTATCACCCCTCAGGAAGCCTATGACCTGGTCTCCGCCATCAAGGACGGCGCCGACCTGCCCGTCATCCTGCACACCCACTGCACCACCGGCATGGCCTATCCGGCCATCATGAAGGCTGTCGAGGCCGGCTGCGATATCATCGACACCGCCACCTCCTGCTTCTCCGGCGGCACTTCCCAGCCCGCGACCGAGACCCTGCACTTCGCCTTCGATCAGATGGGCTACAAGACCGGCCTGAACGAGACCGTCATCAAGGAAGTCAACGATTACTTCAAGCCCATCCGCAACGAATATCTCGAGAGCGGTCTGCTCGACCCGCGCGTCATGGCGACCGATACCGACGCCCTGAACTACAAGGTCCCCGGCGGCATGCTCTCCAACCTGGTCAGCCAGCTCAAGCAGATGAACGCCATCGACAAGCTCAACGACGTTCTGGAGGAGACCCCGCGCGTCCGCGCCGACATGGGCTATCCGCCGCTGGTCACCCCGCTGAGCCAGATGGTCGGCGTGCAGGCCACGCAGAACGTGCTCATGGGCGAGCGCTACAAGACCATCACCAAGGAAAACGTCGCTTATCTGCGCGGCGAGTACGGCACGGCCCCCGGCCCGATCAATCAGGATCTGGTCAAGAAGGCTCTGGGCAACGAAAAGCCGATCACCGGCCGCTTCGCTGATACCCTCGCTCCGGTCTTTGACGAGACCAAGAAGAAGCTGGGCGATCTGGCGACCTGCGACGAGGACGTCCTGTCCTACATCGCCTTCCCGCAGCAGGCTGAGAAGTTCCTGACTGCCCGCAAGGAAAAGGCCGAAAACAAGAAGACCTATTCCATCGAGCCGATGAAGTAAGGGAGGTCGGCAAAATGCTTTGGATTCCCGGCGCTCTTGCCGAAACTACCGGTGAAACCACCGAAGTCATCGAAACCGTTACCGAAGTGGTCGAAGAAGTCAAGAACATGAACATCACCATCTCGGAAGCGCTCATGTTCGCTCTTGTCGGCTTCATCGTCGTCTTTGTCGTGCTGCTCGTCATCATCGGAGCGATCATCGTCACCAGCAAGGTCATCGGCACCGGCAAAAAGGCCCCCAAGCAGGCGGCCGCCCAGCCGGCCCCCGCGGCCGCTGCTCCGGCAGCGCCCGCTGCCGCCCCCGTCGCTGCCGCCGCGCCTCTGGCGCCCGGCTCCTGCGGAGAGCTCAAGACCTACAATGTGTCCGATAAGGACTGCGCCATGATCATGGCCATCGTCGCTGACGAGATGAAGACCCCGCTCAACGAGCTGCGCTTCATTTCGATCAAAGAGATCGCTGAATAAGGGGAGGAAGCCGCAATGAAATACAAGGTATCTCTCAATAATAAGGTTTACGAAGTCGTCGTCGAAAAGGGTCAGGCGATCGTGATGGCCGAATACGCCGCCACTGCGCCGTCCGCCGCTCCCGTCGTGGCTGCCGCCCCCGTGGCCGCTGCTCCGGTCGCTGCTGCTCCCGCTGCCGCCGCCCCCGTGGCTGCCGGCGCCGGCGAGCCCATCCCCGCTCCGCTGCCCGGCACTGTCGTTGGCATCAAGTGCACCGTCGGCCAGTCTGTCAAGAAGGGCGACGTGCTGGTGCTGATCGAGGCCATGAAGATGGAAAACGAGATCGTCGCCCCGCATGACGGCGTCATCGGCGCGATCGTCGCTTCCAAGGGCGCTTCCGTGCA
>JAUMYC010000201.1 GCA_030528845.1 Eubacteriales bacterium | reverse complement strand
AACTTATGATCTTGGAGGGATGAGGAAATGAGCGAAAAGGCAAATAAGATCGCGATGCGATATGCAGAGGGCTACGTAACAGACGAACAGTTGGAACGTTACAGGGCTCTTGGCGTCATCAGCGACGCCGAATACGAAACCATCTGGGCGATGCGGCACAGCGCGACCGGAGAGGATATTACGGACGCGGAAGCTATCGACATTATTACGGGGGTGAGCGACTGATGAAGAAGAGTGAAGCGCTGAAGATCAGGAGTATGTTGGACGTTATTGTAGACGGCATCGGCGCAACGGACGAGGCCAGCTTTAATGCGGCTGCTGCCATAATCAACGAAAACGCGATCGCCATTCGTACATACCGAAAGGACGTAGACTATGTACGCGGTGACCTTGTGGTCGATCCTGCGGACGGCGTGCCGTATTGGGCTCTGCATGATCATGGCCCGACGACAGGACAGGTACATCAGCCGTCGGCCTCCCCTACCATGTGGGCGCATTGCCACGGCACGAGCGTTGAAACGGCACGAGAGTTCGTAGCCGAAAGCTACAATCCTTACCAGAAGGGGCATTACTGCATTGAGAATGGCAACGTATACTGCAGCAATATGGCCGCCAATGTATATGCCCCCAGTGCATATGCGCAGGGTTGGGATCAGGTTACGGTCGAATAAGAACTGAAAACAACGAACGGAGGTGATGCGGGATGGCTTTTTGGGGATGTTCGTTCTCGTTCCGGGGTGTATCCTGTCGTGACTATGGGCTGATGATATACAACATCGGCTCCGGCGGCGACGCAGAAAACATGTTCGCCAGCACCGTTTCGATCGAGGAGGAGCTGGTCGGCTCTCACTGGAAGCCCTATTTCGTCGGCGTGCGTTACCAAGAAAAGCTGCGCGTGTCCTTTACGTTCGGAGTAGACCAGGACAGGCTGGACGCACGGAGCTTTCTTTCCCGAAGGGAGGCCAGCGAGATCGCCGCGTGGCTGACAGGACATGACGACTATGGCCAACTGAGGATAAATCAGGAGGACATGCTGGACTACCATTATAAATGCATGTGTACGAGCCTGACACTCCTGCAGCCCGACGGCGCGCCTTGGGCGTTCCGTGCGGAATTCACATGCGACAGCCCGTATGCGTATCTGCGAGAAACAGCTGCGACCTATTCTGTGTCTGGGACGGCGAGCGCCGTATACGATTGCCGCACTTCGCACAACGGGTATATTTCGCCCAACGTATCGATCAGCCTGAGCAGCGGCGGCAGCTTCAGCATCGCAAACGCCGCTGACGCGGGCAGGGTGATGACGTTTAGCAATGTGCCTGCTTCGGTGAGCCGGATCGACATCGACTGCGACAAGTGCATCATCACGAACGACCAGGATCTCAACCTGTACGAAAACTTCAATTTTCAATTTCTGCGGCTCAGACGCGGGGAGAATAACCTGACGTTCAGCGGTAACGGGGCCGTGACGATCAGCGGTGAATTCCCGATCAACATAGGTGGTTGATAGCTATGGCGAAAGAGAAAAAGAAGCAGAAAAAGACGTGGGAGTTTTCCAAGATCCTCGTGACATGGGCTATGCTGATCACTACGATTTGCATAGCCCTTTCCTATATCCTCTCGGCGCTGCAGAGGGATACCTGTTCGGACGTAACGCAGTCTGTGGTCATAACGCTGACTGCTATCGCCGTGGCATACGAGGCGAAAAGTTACGGAGAAAAGAACAGCCGGAACAAGTACGGGGTGAAGCTGGATGAGCCGAGAAGGGTTGCAAGCGATGATGACGACGATATAGAGGAAGAAACAGACGACACGCCTGCTTTAGGATAGGCTGATTCTTCTTGGACGAAGGCAAGGAAAAAAGCTTCTTGAGAGAAAGGCGTGTAGGAGATGGAAAACAATGTTTGGGAGCTCATAGACCATATAGGGCCGATATTCGGGTACATCACGGCTGCGATCGCTTTGTTTGCGCTGGTAAAGACCGGTTTTTTGCAGACAACGGATAAGCACATCAAGGCTGTGGTGGGCAAGGATAAGAACGACAAGGTGCATCGTGAGATGGACGAGAGGATAGACGCGCTGGAAGAAAAATTCGCCGAATTCCTTGAGAGGGACGAAGTGTTCAAAAATGAGGTGCGCACCCACAACCAGACGCAAAAGGACGTAGACCGCAAATTGATGGCGAATATCATCGAGACGACGTACTACGCCAACAGGGAAAAGCGGAGCCTTGACATGTTCGAGTTCAGGCGTATAACGGAGGTCTACGCGATCTACCACAGCGATGACATCCACGGAAATTCGTATATCACGGAGCTATATGAAGAAATGCTGGAATGGGAACGAGTGTGACCGTTTTGCGAAAAATAAGGGGAGGGCTCAAACGAGCTCTCCCCTATTTTTAGCGGCTTCTTTTTTGATTGCCGCCGAATCTTTTGTGTGGTATACTACGGATGGATCGATGGCGTGCGGGAGGCGGATGGCGGTGTCGAAGAATGATGATACGACCGCCTTGCGCGCGCTGTTGACGAGCGGCGTCTGCATCTCCCCCGCGGCTGCAAGGTTTTGGATGCGAACGAAAGCGTTTTCGGACGCAATCGATGACTATGCCGCTGCCGATGTGCCGATCACGAACGAAGCGGTTTTCAGGCTGATGATCGACGTATACAACCAAATGGCCGTCAGGTGCAAAATGGACGACAACGCCCACTGGTTCGACTTTGCCACAGCACGGCGAAGCATAAACAAGATAAGATCAGCAATCTCCGGTCGATGACGGGCAAATGCCACTGGACTTTTGGCCGGAACTGTGCTATACTACCCCTGTACCACCGCTTGACGGTGCAGAGTCGAGGTTTTACCCGACGCATTCAGAGCAGCCCGAGCAGACTGCTTTGTTTGTGTCGGGTATTTTTTTAGCGGAGGTGCATTGTATGGCTGGAGTGTCAATAGAAAAGCGCGGCGACAAATACCGATATGTGTTCTATGTTGCCAGCGAGGACGGACAACGAAAAAGAAAGACAGGTGGCGGTTACCGCTCCGAATCCGAAGCGATGGCGGCTGGCATAGCCGATATGGCGCAATACAACAAGACGGGAACCGTTTTCACGCCATCGAATATCTCGTTTGCCGACTACATGAACCAATGGCTCGAGGAATATTGCGTACCAAATCTGAAAGAGCAGACGGTCGTTAGCTACAGAAAAAGGATCCGGAACCACATGCTGCCTGTCTTTTCGGGGTATCGCTTGAGGGACATCACTCCTTCGGCCATACAAAAATTCCTGAACGACAAGTTTCAGGACGGGTATGGAAAAAACACGCTTGTAAATCTGAAGGGGATCCTCTCGCGCAGCTTCGACTACGCAATAGAGCCTTTGCGTCTTATTGAGAGCAACCCTGTGGATGCAACCAGATTGCCCAGTGGAAGAGCACGGCCACAGGTTGCAACAAGGCATGCGCCGCATATATACATTCCTGCGGAATGCATGACCAAAATACTGCAACGGTTTCCGGAAGGATCAACTGCGCACATCCCTCTCTTGTTAGGCTACAAATGCGGCTTACGCATCGGCGAAGCATTCGCAGTGCAATGGGACGATGTCGATCTGGAACATAAGCAGCTGCATGTCCGGCATCAGATACAATGGAATCAGGAGAAGCAGGCGTGGTACATTGATGAACCGAAATATAAGTCTGCGCGCGACATCGATATCGACAGCGACCTCATAGCTGTCCTGACCAAAGAAAGGGATCGGCAGGAAAAGGCGAGGGAATATTTCGGCGAACGGTTCGTGCAAATGTACGTAGACGATGCCGGATATATCAACGCAGACAAAGTCGGCTCCCCCATTGATTTTGTAACGGCACGCGAAAACGGTTCGTTTGTCTCGCCGAGAATCATGCAGCATACGACGCGGGTGGTGCAGAAAGAGTTGCTTCTAAAAGATTTCGATTTCCATTCTCTCAGGCATACGCACGCAACAATGCTGATGGAAATGGGCGCCCCGATCAAATACATTCAAACACGGCTTGGGCACAAGAAGCTCGACGTCACGATACAAGTGTACCAACATATGACAGATATTATTGGGAGGCAGGGACGTGAGGTTCTCGAGAAAATGAATGAGGTGCATACAAATGTATAGTTTGGACGCTGCGCGGGTGGCATTTG
>JAUMYC010000028.1 GCA_030528845.1 Eubacteriales bacterium | reverse complement strand
CGGCGCAGGATATCCTCGGCGCGCTCCCGGAGGTCTGGCGCGATGCGCGCTAACCCCCTGCGCGAGGCCGCCGAACGGCTCTGCCCACGCATCCGACGAGACCGTGCCGAAGGCCTTTACATCGCGCGCGGCCCCCTGCCGGCCCATCCCTTCTTCTCCCAAACAGCGCGCGGAGAGCACATCGTGCTCCTGCCCACACAGGCGGCGTGCGGGGCGCTCTCGCAGGCGCTTCCCACGGCGCGCCGTCCCGGCTTTGCTCCGTTTACGGGCCGCCCCTTCGGGCAGGAGGACGCTCTCCTGCTCGCGCGCGCCGTGAAGCTGCTCGAAACGGGCGGCAGCGCCGCCGAGCTCTTCTCCCTCGAGCGCAGCCTGCGCCAATACGCAGCCGTGCTCCTGCGCACAAAGGCGACGGACGCGGGCGGCGCGCTCCCCCTATGCATGCGCATCGTCGAGACCCTCCGGACAAACGGAAAGGAGAACGAACCATGAAGATCAAATGGCTTGGACACGCCTGCTTTTGCATCACCACCCACGCGGGCACGACCATCGTGACCGATCCCTTCGACGCCTCAGTTGGCTATCCCGTGCCTACATGCGCGGCGGACATCGTCACCGAGAGCCACCAGCACCACGACCACAACGATATCTCCTCCCTCAGCCGCGTCGGACAGGTGCTCAGCGCGCCCTGCGACGTGCAGATCGGCGACGTACATCTGCGCACCCTGAGCGCCTATCACGACGAAGAGCAGGGCGCTAAGCGCGGAGAAAACCACCTCTTCCTCATTGAGGCCGACGGACAGAAGATCGTGCACTGCGGCGATCTGGGCCATATGCTCGACGCGGAGCAGCTCGAAGCCATTCGCGGCGCGGACGCGCTGCTCATCCCCGTCGGCGGCTTCTACACCATCGACGCGCAGACCGCCGCACAGATCTGCAAGGCCGCGCAGCCCCGGCTCGTCGTGCCCATGCATTTCCTTACCCCGGCGCTCCAGTTCCCCATCGCGGATGAAAAGCCCTTCCTCGCGCTCATGGGCGGCGGCTACGCGGGCAAAAACGAGATCGATCTCGACGCGGACGCGCAGGGCGTGCTCGTGCTGGAATGGAAATGACCGCAGACGTAAAAATACATCCAAAAGAGCGTATCGCAGCGATACGCCCTTTTTTTGCATCTGCTAAATTAGAGGGACGGCACGGCAGCAGTCTTCTGAGGAAAGCCGCCCTTTCTCTGTCTGCCGGTCCGGATTTGGGCTGTCACATCAAACCGCACATCTTATACAGTTCTTCAATGCAGGGAGATTTATACGCAATATACATCTCCATATTATTGGGGAACAGCTGTGCCGCCCTCTCCTTCACCGCGCCATATCGTTTTGCCGCCTCGGGAGTTTTTCTGAGAAAGTCTCGAAACGCGACATGCCGATGCAGCTCTTTGGATCGCTGAGGGCACACATATAAGTGGTGGGTCTGCAGATGAGGTTTATCGGAATATCTGAATGCTTCCCGGTCTTCAATCCCGAGATTCCCTTCGTGGATATATCCGATCGAACCCAATCTGTCAATAACAGCATCAAAAACGGAATAGTCTTTGATCACCACGTCAATATCAATGCACGGCTTTGCGGACAGACCTTCCACCGACGTGCTTCCCACATGCTCCACACCGATGATCAGATCGCCGACCGCATTTTCTATTTCCTGACGTATCGCATCAAAATCAGATTTCCATTTTGCATCATACGGCAGAACAACGACTTGCTTTGTTTTCACGTTCATCCTCACAAAATCCCCATTCGTCTGTACGGCTGTGACCGGGGCGTTCTTTATTGCTTCTTTCTGTCGATCACGAAACAGGCCGCGAGCATCGCCAGAGATACCGCCAAACCCAGATAAAATTCCGGAAACGCGAGCCGGACGCTGTGCTGCACGCTCATTTCCCCCGTGATGTTCATCACATGCCAGGTGAAAAACGTATATACCTCAGAAACGACGACGCCCGCCGCCCCGACCGCGCGCAAAACAGCGCCGACGGCGGCTCTTTTCAGCGGCGCCCAGACCCCAAGACAGAAGACCGCCGCGGAAGCGATCCCGATCGGGTTCAGAAGGTTGATCACGCCGGAGATCTCCTGCACTCCTCTTTGCCCGCCGTATTGATCCAACAGCATCGGCAGCAGGCTGCAGACAAAGGCGGCCGACAATACGATTTTCTTTTTCATCTGCGCTGCTTCCTTTCTCCGCCTTACCTTTCGATCTCGCTCGACGCGTTCAGCTCGGCGAGGAAGGCCGCATCCAGCTCGATCTCGCCCGCCTCCTGCATGCTGCGCGCCTGCTCGAGGCCGGAAAAGCCCACGATGGGACAGACGGGGAACGGCTGGCCGGTCAGATAGGCGATGGACAGCGCGCCGACGGAATGACCCGTGCGCTCGGAATACCGGCACAGCAGCTCGTAGGAGCGCAGATTGCGCGGCGAGAGGAAGCGTTCCTTCGCCTTTTTGCTCAGCGCCTGCTCGCCGCCCGCAGCCAGCTTATAATAAAAGCCCTTTGCCTGCGAGGTGAACGGCACGACGGGCAGGCCCGTGCGCTTGTGCCATGCGTATTCCGCCTCATCCATGCGCACGAGCGTGTTGTCCTCCAGCAGCTCCTGCCGTGCAAGACTCCATTGCGGCTGCACCGCCGCGAAGCCCTGCAGGCCCTTCTCCTGCGCGATCGCCTGCGCCTGTTCGAGCCGCGCGAGGCTCCAGTTGGACGCGCCGACCCGCAGCGCCTTCCCCTCGCGCACGAGCTCGCCGAGCGTCTCGAGGATCTCCTCCACGGGCCGCGCGGGGTCGTCCCGGTGCAGCCAATAGATGTCGATGTAGTCCGTATCCAGCGCACGCAGGCTCTGCTCGATGTCGCTGCGGATGCTCTGCCTGTCCAGACGCGGGCTGTGCATCTGCCCCAGCGGCGGGTGCGCGCCCTTCGTGCCCACGATCATCTCGCTGCGGTTGCCGCGCGCCTTCATCCACCAGCCCAGCACCGTCTCCGAAATGCCCTGCACGTTTTCGGCAAAATAGCCGTACACGCGCGCTGTATCCAGAAAATTTCCGCCCAGCCCGGCGTAGAGATCCAGCATTTTGAACGATTCCTCCACGGTGATGCTCGTGCCGAAGGCCTGCGTGCCCAGCGCCAGCACGCTCACGGGCCTGTCGAATCCTTTGATCTGATGCGTCCTCATTTTCCTTTCCCCTTTCCTGCGTTTGGCCGTTTTTCCAGACCGTAGTCTGTATAAATCTCCTTGTCCACTGTATACCCCGCATAATTTTCGTCAAATATGCACAAAAAGCAGTCGCCTGCAACGTGAATCTGCATATACAAAATGTATATGCGTTAATTTTTTCATTCAGGAAGGATTTCCTTTGATTTTCGCGTAATTTTTAATGTATAATGCGTATGCACGTATGCATATAAGCATATACTATACAGAATTATTCGCGCTTTTATGCGCAAAAGGAGTCTTCGCCATGCGCCTGTTCACCTCTCGGCCCGTCAGAAAACCCGCAAAACCTTATATACCTTTTCTGCTCGGCTGCATCGCCTTCCTGCTCCTCGCGGCTGCGATGTTCACCTTCGCCGGGACGATCTTCAAAGGCGGCGCAGACGAAGACACGCGCAACGCCATCGCCGCGGCGGAGTATACGGAGCTCAGCCTCGCGCTCGACGCGTTCGATACGATCGGCTATCCCAATGCGGACGTTGAGGGCGACGTGCTGCCCCGGCTCAAGCTGCACCTGCACGCCGCCAATGTGCTCGACGCGCTGCTCATCAACGAATACGGCGCGAAATACAGCATGATCGACGCGGAGGTCTACCGCTACATCACCCTCACCCTTGAGGAGATCGACGCCGCCTTCGCGCAGAACACCTCGCCGGACGCCGGCATAGAAAACCTGCGCGTATACATGCTGCTCCTGCAAAACCAGCTCGCCGGCCGCATCAACGAACAGGGCCAGCTCCTGCCCGCCGGCTGAGCGGCTCAATCCACCACGAGCAGCCGGTGCGTCAGGTCGGCATCCGCGCTCCTGCAGCCGGGCCGCCTGCTCAGCAGCGCCCGCAGGTCGGTCGCCGTGCGCTCGAGTGCAAAACATTCGTCTCCCTCCAGCGCCTTGCCGCGCATCACAAGCGGCAGGGCGCTGTTGTTTTGCAGCTCCGAAAGCTCACCCACCACAGCGCGCCGCACGCCTAATACCCGCGCGTAGGGCGGCGCGGGGAACTTCGTCAAAAGACCTCGGTCTGTTTTCAGCATGGCATGCGCCGCGATGCGCGAAAGGCGCGCGTGCGTATACCTTTTGGATTTGACATTTTCCAAAAGCTGCGCGCGCGTACCCGCCGTGCGGCAGGCCTTCGCCAGCGCGTTTTCGAGCCCCTCGCCGACGTCCGGCAGGCGCGCGATCTGCTCCGGCGTGAGCGCCCGCAGCGTGCCGAGCGCCGCGACGTCGACCAGCTCCGGCGACGGCACGCTGCCCGCGTTTTGCTCCAGCAGGGCAAAGGCCTGCGCGGGCATGGCGACGGCCGCCTCCCGCAGCCGCCCGGCATACACCGCCGCGCGGATCGCCGAAGCGCTCGTCTCGCTCGCAAGCTCCTGCGCGTGATGCGATGCTCCGCGCCGCACGAGCACGGGCTGCATCCAGCTGCCGAGCCTGCGGATCGCGCGGATGTATTCCAGCCCGAGCGCGGCGTTCGGCGCCTGCAGCAGCTCCTCTGCCGCGCCCGTATACAGGCTCAGCGCCTCGGCGCGCGCGCGCACGAAGCTCTTCCCCTCGGAAAGAGCGCGCCGCAGCGCCGCGGCATACTCCTCCGGCTCGTTTTCCATGACCTCCGCAAGGCGCAGAAGGAGGGGCAGGTCGTCCGTCTCGCAGCCAAAGGACAGCCAGCGGCAGCCCAGCGCATGCAGCAGCGCCACCCCACCGAAGGCGAAATTCTCCGCCGGGCGCGCGCCCCAGAGCACGGGCAGCTCCACGACGAGATCCGCCCCGCCGCGCAGCGCCATCTCCGCGCGCGTCCATTTATCCAGCAGCATCACCTCGCCCCGCTGCGAAACGGAGCCGTTCATCGCCACGATCAGCACATCACAGCCCGTGATGCGCCTCGTCTCCCGGATATGCCGCTCATGCCCGTTGTGAAACGGATTGTATTCCGCGATGATCCCCGCCGCGCGCATGTCATCCCCCGCCTTTCCCCTTTATTGTACATGCTTCTTCTCTCTTTCGCAACCGATCCCGCGCTTGCTTCCGGGCGCGCTATCCCGTATAATGGGAACGGCGCTTACCGCTATGAAGGAGGACGAACCATGGCAAAGCTCTATTTTCGATATGGCGCGATGGGCTCGAGCAAGACGGCCAACGCGATCATGGTGGACTATAATTACCGCGAACGCGGGCAGCGCAGCCTGATCCTCAAGCCGAGGCTGGACACGCGCGACGGCGGGCAGATCGTCAGCTCCCGCAGCGGCCTGCGCGCGCCGTGCCGGTATATCGAGCAGCTCGATCAGATCGACCCGAGGCAGTACGACTGCCTGATCGTGGACGAGGCGCAGTTTCTGACCAAGGCGCAGGTGCAGCAGCTAGTGGATATTGTCGACAAAATGAACGTGCCGGTGATCTGCTACGGGCTGCGGGCCGATTTTCAGCAAAACCTGTTCGAGGGCAGCAAATGGCTGCTGGCCTGGGCGGATTCGATCGAGGAGATCAAGACGGTGTGCTGGTGCGGCCGCAAGGCGACCTGCAACGCGCGCATCGCCGGCGGCAAGGTCGTCAAGGCGGGCGAGCAGATCCTGCTGGGCGGCAACGAGAGCTACGTCGCCCTCTGCCGCAGGCATTGGGCCGAGGGGAGGCTCGGGCCGAATGGAGATTAAGCAAATCTTTTCCGACAAAAAGCGCTATCTGGAGCTGCTTTTGCTGGCAGACCCCTGCGAGGAGATGATCGACCGCTACATCGACGGCGATATGTACGTTCTCTTCGACGGCGGCGAGGCCGTGTGCGAATGCGTGATGCACGAGCGCGCCGACGGGCAGATCGAGCTCAAAAACCTCGCCACTCTGCCCTCGCGCCAGCGGCAGGGCCTCGCGGGCATGCTGGTGCGCGAGATGCAGCGCCTCTACGCCGGGCGCTATGCGAAAATGTACGTGGGCACCTGCGGGGCGGAGCATTTCTACACCTCCCTCGGCTTTGCCTTTTCCTATGTCGAGGAGGGCTTCTTCACCCGGAACTATCCGGAGCCCGTCATCGACAACGGCGTGCAGTGCATCGACATGACCTATCTGTGCATGGAGCTCTGAACAAACGACAGCGACCACCGGCAATGCCGGTGGTCGTTTCTTTATTTCCGATATTCGTAGAGCCGGTACAGTTTTTTCGCAAAGCCGCCGGCATAGAGCGCGCGAAAGAGCAGCCGTTCCCCTCCGCGCAGCTCATCAACATAGCGCTGCGGCGTCATGTCGTGCTCCCGCACAAAGCGCAGCGCACCCGTTTCAAGCGCCTGCGGGGCGTCCAGCCCGTGTACCTGCGTCACGCCGACGTCGTTGACGGGGTTGCGGTAGCGGGACATTTTGGCCGCGAACACGGTGTAGCAGTCCGTCAGCAGCGCCACGCTCTCAAAATGCGCGCAGATGTTCTCCAGCGCGGTGCGCAGCTCACCGGGCGTCAGATACATGCTCACGCCCTCCATCACCACGATGGCGCGGCCCCGCTCGCCAACGGCCTGCAGCCAGCCGCCGTCCCGGATATCTCCGGCGATCATCCTGTAGCGCGGGGACTGCGCAAAATGCCGTTTTCTTTCCTCGATCACCTCTGGAAAGTCCACGTCATACCACACGCGGGCCGAGCTGCCCGCGCGCAGCGCACGGCTGTCCAGCCCGCAGCCGATCTGCACGATGGTCGCATCCGGCCATTCCGCCAGCTGCCGCCGCGTCCAATCATCAAAAACGGCAGCGCGGATGCCCATATAATACGCGAGCCATTTCGAGCGGGACTTCCCCCTGAGCGCAAAGCCCTCCTGCGCCCAAAGCTCCTCTGCCTTTTTGTCGCGCAGAAACAGGCCCTTCCCGCTCACATACGCCTTGCCGTACAGCGGGATGTACAGCGTCCTGTTCACGTTATCCATGCGCTTTCCCTCCGTTTCCCTGCCTATCGCAAAACCCCCGCGCAGGACCGAAGGGCCTGTACGGGGGCGTTTTTCGTTTTATTCGGCGTTCCTGTTCGCCCGTATTTTGCTCAGATGCCCTTCGACCAGCAGCGCGCAGCCCACGGCCAGCGCATACCACGCAAAGACAAACCAGCCGTTGCGCACCACGGTCTTGATCGCGGCCAGCAGGCGCATGTCCTTGAGCAGCACATAGCCCAGCGCGATGCCCGTCATGCGCAGCAGATACACGCTCAGCAGACTGAGCACCGCGCGCGAGGCCGGGCGCATGTCCGGGACGCTCCAGAAATGCACAGCCAGCAGAAAGCCTGCGGCGATAAAGGCGACCCAAAATCCCTGGATCGCGCCCTGCGTCCAGTCCAGCAGCGGCATCAGCACCGCCGCAAGGCAGGCCGTTTTATACTCCTTCCGGCTCACGGCGCGCAGCAGGAAATATAGGAACACGGCGTCGATGCGCGCGCAAAGCCACGGGGCGTAGCCCACCGCAGGGATGAGCTTGAGCAGCAGCGGCGCGCACGCCAGCGCCGAACGAAGGATCCACACCATCAGCCGTCCCCTTTCCCTTTGCCGTTATTTATCATTCTCCAGCAGCCATTTACAGGCGTATTCCAGCACTTCGTCGATCTCGGTCGCCGGGTCGTCGCTGATCTCGTGATCCGGCTGCAGGCCTTCGCCGTGGATGCTCCTGCCCGCCGGGGTGAAATAGGTCTCCGTTGTGATCTGCATGCCCGTGCCGTCCGCGAGGTTATACACCGTCTGCACGATGCCCTTGCCGAAGGTCTTCTCGCCGATGATCGCGCCGACGCCGTGATCCTGCACGGCTCCCGCAAGCACCTCGGAGGCGCTGGCCGACATGCCGTCCACCAGGCATACCACGGGGTATTCCACGCAGGAGGCGTCGGAGCGCTCTTCCCTGCGGGTGCCGTGGCGGTCTTCCGTATAGACGATCAGCCCCTCGGGCAGCAGGAAATCCGCGATATCGACCGCGTCGCTGAGGATGCCGCCGGTGTTGCCGCGCAGGTCGATGATCAGGCCCTGCAGCGGCGCGTCGGCAAAGCTCGTCATCGCCTCGAGGAAGCCGTCCACGTCGTTGCCCATGAATTCCAGGATCTGCACATAGCCGATGCCGCCGTCGAGCAGCGCATATTCCACATTGTTGATGACGACGTTCTCTCTGCGCAGCCGCACGCTGTAGATCTCGTTGCCGCGGCGCAGCGTCAGCGTGAATTCCTCGTCGCCGCATTCCTCGATCAGGCGCAGCGCCTCGTTGAGCGTCTCCGCCGTCTCGCCGGAAACGCGCTGTTCGTTGACAAAGAGGAGGTTGTCGCCGTCCTGTATGCCCGCGCGGTGCGCAGGGCCGCCGGAGAACACGCGCACGATGGCGAGGTTTCCTTCTCCGTCGATGGACATGGTCATGCCCACGCCCTTGTATTCTCCGCTCGCGCTTTCGACGAATTCCTGCATCTCCTGCGCGGTGTAATAGAAGGAATAGCGATCCTCCAGCGCGTCGAGCATGCCGCGCATCGCGCCGGTGAGCAGCGCCTCTTCGTCCACCTCGGTGTAATACTGGTCGAGCACGATCCGGCGGATCTCGTCCAGCTGCGCGTAGCTTTGCAGCGTGCTGTACTCTTCCTCGCTCACATAGACGCCCTTACTGACGGGCAGTCCGACGTCCCAGCCCTGATCTGCGCCGGTGAAATGGATCGTCAGCGCCGAGGAGATGCCCGCGGCGAGCACCACCAGCCAAAGGATCGCGATCAGAACCAGGCTACGTTTTGTCATTGTGCGCTTCGCCCCTTCCCGCCGGCTCTTGCCCGGCTTCTCCCCATTCCTATTCCCGGCGCCGGGCCATCATGCATACAGCCGGAACCCTGCCGGGCTCCGGCTGCCGAATGCTCGTTGCGTTTATTTGCGGTTCTTCGCCGCGCCGTGGGTCTTGCCCAGCAGCATCATCAGCTTGAACGTGACCGCGTCTTCAAACAGCCTCAGATCCAGCCCGAGTACGCGCTGCACCTTGTCCAGCCGGTACACGAGCGTGTTGCGGTGGATGTAGAGCTGGCGCGCGGTCTCAGAGAGGTTGAGGTTGTTCTCGAAGAATTTTTCGATCGTGATGACCATTTCATCGTTGAGCAGGCGCATGCTCTTGCGGTTGAACAGCGCCGCGTTGTAGCGCGAGGCCATTTCCGCAGGCACGTCGGAAAGGAAGCGCTCGAGCAGCAGATTGCGGTAGATGTAGACATAGCTCTCCGGCCTGTACACGCGGCCGACGTCGATGGCCTTGCGCGCCTCGCGGTAGCTCTGCCCCAGCTCGCTCAGCTTCATCACGGGCTCGCCCACGCCGATGTACACCGGGTGGCTGGTCTCCGTGTAGAAGGTGTTTTCGATGGCCAGGCCGATCTGCTCCATGTCGGCATATTCGGTCTGCTCGTCGAGGGTCTTGATCAGCGCGATGGTATAGCGGTCCACCTCGACGATCTCGTCGCCTTCCTCGCCGTTGTTCACGTTTTCCAGAATATTGAGCGCGAGCTCGGTGTCCAGATCGTTCAGATGCAGCACCATCACGCAGCGCTCTTTCTCCTGCGGGATGTTGTGCATCTGCGCCAGCGATTCCATCTCGCTGCCGGAGATCTCTCCGCGCAGCACATAGCGCAGCACCTCGGCGGAATTGGCATGCGGCAGGTCCACCTGCAGCAGCATGGAGATCATCTGCATGCCCAGCCTTGCGCAGGCCGCCACTTCCTTGGAATCTCCGGGCAGACAAAGGTAGAGGGGCTGTTCCCCCTGCGTGCCGATGAGCGTCAGCCCGCCGTAGACAAACGGCTCCTGCGCGTTCTGCTTGAACGCCTCGGGCAGCTTGAATACGCGTTTATCCCCCTCGGGCAGCACGACGCAGCCGTCGCTGTCCAGAAGAATGACGTTCAGATCGATATTCTCGAAAATTTGCGACATGCGAACGATAATATGTCGATCAAGATACATGCCTTATCCTCCCGAAGAAAAGCCTTTGCAAAAAGTATAAATGCCACGGCCTGAAAAATCAAGCCGTGGCATGTGAAGTTTAGTCAATATCTGTGGCTGTGCTATGAACTTAGCGGCCCAGGATGGTGACTTCGGTGTCCTTATCGAAGAAGTGCAGCCTGTTGGCGTCGAAGGCAACGCGGATCTTGTCGCCAACGCGGGAGGTGCTGCGCGGGTCGACGCGGGCGACGATGTTGTCGTCCTTGCCGGTGGTGTGCAGGTACAGGTAGGTCTCAGAGCCCATCAGCTCGACGACTTCGACGTTGACGTCGATGCAGGATTCGGGAGAAGCGTTCAGGAACATCTCTTCGTCGTGGATGTTTTCCGGACGGATGCCCATGTAGACTTCCTTGCCGATGTAGCTGTCGGAGGTGAACTTCGCCAGCTTGCCCTGCGGCACGACGATCTTGTTGTTGCCGAACTTCGCAACGACCTTGTCGCCTTCCTTGTCCAGCTTGACGGTGAAGAAGTTCATCTGGGGAGTGCCGATGAAGCCGGCGACGAACAGGTTGGTCGGATAGTCGTACAGGTTCTGGGGGGTGTCGACCTGCTGCACGAAGCCGTCCTTCATAACCACGATGCGGGAGCCCATGGTCATAGCTTCGGTCTGGTCGTGGGTAACGTAGATGAAGGTGGTCTGCAGCTTCTGATGCAGCTTGGTGATCTCGGTACGCATCTGCACGCGCAGCTTGGCGTCCAGGTTGGAGAGCGGTTCGTCCATCAGGAAGACCTTGGGCTCACGGACGATGGCACGACCGAGAGCAACGCGCTGACGCTGGCCGCCGGAGAGGGCCTTGGGCTTACGGTTGAGGAGGTGTTCAATGTCAAGGATCTTGGCAGCTTCGCGGACGCGGCGCTCGATCTCCGCCTTGGGGGTCTTGCGCAGCTTGAGGCCGAAGGCCATGTTATCATAAACGGTCATGTGCGGATAGAGAGCGTAGTTCTGGAAAACCATGGCGATGTCGCGATCCTTCGGGGCGACGTCGTTGACCAGCTTGTCACCGATGTACAGTTCGCCTTCGGAGATCTCTTCCAGACCGGCGACCATGCGCAGGGTGGTGGACTTACCGCAGCCGGAGGGGCCGACCAGAACGATAAATTCCTTGTCTTCGATATCCAGAGTGAAATCGCTGACAGCGGTAACGCCGCCGGTGTAAATCTTGTAAACGCCCTTCAGAGATAAGCTTGCCATTGTAGAACCCTCCTTAATTTTTAAAAAAGGCGATCAGTCCGAAACGGACTTCCATAACAACCTCTGTACAGAATTATAACGAAAAACGGCCCCGATTTCCAGATGTACTTATACACAAAAATTCCGTTTTTGATTTGTTATTCTGGTACACGAAGGGGGTGCGGGGCGTTTAGTCGTTACGTTTCCTTGCAAAATTTGTTACAGAATCATTAATTTGCATCAGAAAACAGCAATACTCCCGCGCCCTTGCAGAGCGGAAATGCTTTATTTCTGGCCATAATAGGCGTTCGGGCCGTGTTTGCGGGAGAAATGCTTATGCAGGATATGCATCGGCAGAGGGCCGGCCGCGGGCCGGATCTGATGGGTATACAGCGCCATTTTGGCGACCTCCTCCAGCACCACCGCGTGATACACGCTCTGCGCGGCGTCCTTGCCCCAGGTGAACGGGCCATGGCCCGCCACGAGCACGGCGGGGGTATGCACGGGGTTCAGACCTTCAAACGCCGCGGCGATGACCTTGCCCGTCTCTGCCTCGTAGTCGCCCTCGGCCTCCTCCTTGCTGATGTAGCGCGTGCAGGGCACGTCGCCCGCAAAGTAGTCCGCGTGGGTGGTCCCTAAGCAGGAAATGGGGCTTGCAGACTGCGCCCAGGACGTCGCAAAGGGCGAATGGGTGTGCGTGACGCCGTTCACGCCCTCAAAAGCGCGGTAGAGCTCAAGGTGCGTAGGCCAGTCGGACGACGGGCGCAGACAGCCCTCCACGCGCTCGCCGCTCTCCAGCGACATCACGACGATGTCCTCGGGCGTCATCGTTTCGTAGGGCACGCCGCTGGGCTTGATGGCCGCGACGCCGCGCTGCCTGTCCGCCTCGGAGACGTTCCCCCATGTGTAGACCACCAGACCGCGCCGGTACAGCTCCATATTCGCCTCCCAAACGCGCTGTTTCAGCTCTGCATACATATACAAAAAACCTCCTTTTATGCTGCATTTTATTCCTTCATTTTCTTCGCCTTTTGCAGCCGCATCGCGCAATCTTAACATTTTGACGCGGCTTTTCGTCCGTTCAATGCATCCGACAGAAGCGCACAGGACGGCGCGAATCCGCGCGGGAATGCATTTTCGTCCCCTTTCGGTAAATCTTTTGTTTCGCCGAAAAAACCCGCTTGACAGCGCACGGAAAAGGCTGTATGCTTTTCCCAACAAACGCCGCTGGGGGAGCCGAAGGGCTGAGAGGGACGAACGCCGTCCGACCCCGGAACCTGTGTGGATAATCCCACCGTAGGAAAGCGGGCAATGTTCTTCCTTGCCGTTTTTCCGCATGCGTTCACAGGGCGTATGCGGTTTTTTTTGTCGGTTCGAGAGCTCGGGACCGGCAGGACGGACATGTAGAATATACCACACCGCACGGTCGTTTGCAACGCGGCTTTTTCGCGCCGCAAAACAAAAGGGAGGGTATTTTCTCGTGAAGGAATGGTTTGACAACAACATCCGCGGCTTCGTGCTCAAGGACATCTTCGGCATGTCCACCCCGGCGCTGATCGCGCTGATCTGCTTCGCCGTGCTCGGCGTGTGCCTGATCGCAACGGGTAAAAACAAGAAGAACTGGAACGCGCGCACCCTTGCGCAGGCCGCGCTGTCCATCGCCGTCGCGTTCATCCTCAGCTGCATCCGGCTCTATCGCATGCCCAACGGCGGCTCCGTCGTGCTCTGCTCCATTCTGCCTCTGGTCGCCTTTTCCGCGGCAGCGGGCTTCGGGCGCGGTCTGGTCGCCTGCGTGGCCTACGGCTTTTTGCAGATCGCGCAGGGCGCGTGGATCATCCATCCCGTGCAGGGCTTTCTGGATTACGTCGCCGCCTACGCCGTGCTGAGCGTCGGCGCCTTTGCGCCCAAGCTGCCCCTGCCGGAGCAGTGGAAGCTGCCCGCCGCGTGCATCCTCGCCGCCTTCGGCCGCTGGCTGATGCACGTCATCGCCGGCATGGTCTTCTTCGCCTCCGACGCCATCGACGCAGGACAGGCGCCCTTTGTCTATTCCGCGCTGTACAATCTCTTCCTTGCGCCGGAAGCCGTGCTCTGCGCCGTCGTCGCGGCGACGCCGGCCTTCCGCCGCGTGTACGCCGCCATGCAGCGCAGCGCGAGCTGACAAGCAGCTGCAACACAACGTGCAAACGCCCCTCTTTCCGCTGCGGAAAGAGGGGCGTTCTTTTTTTGGGCTCTGTGTTTTAATGATAGGCGCGCGGGTCTGCGTAAAAGGCGCGCTCCTCCCAATCGCTGCAGGCGAGATAGCCCTGCGAAAGGCCGAAACTGACCAGCCAGCCGCCCTCGGGGATCTCCAGCCCCTGTTCGCGCAGATAGGCGATGTTGCGGTGCATGCCGTTCTCCTGCAGCGCCTCGTACAGATCCTGCAGCTTGACCGAAAGCGTGCCGCTGAAGCCCTCGGGGCCCTGTTGGCTTTCGGGCACGAGCAGCCTGTAGCCGTAGCCGATGTTCCACTCCGAGCCCTCGTCCGGCTCGCCGTAGAGGGAGACGAGGTCGGCATAGATGCGATCGTAATACGCCTGCGCGTCCTCCTCCCTCGCAAAGGCCGCATATCCGTGCGCCTTGTGCAGCGTGTTGCTGGCCATCTCGTACAGCACGGTGACTTCCTCGCCGTACATAGGCACATCTCGCCCGATCATGTTCACCGCCGTCAGATAGCTCTCCTTTGCGTCGCTCAGCTTCGTCTCCTCCATGCCCCACAGCCGCAGGTCCACGCCCGCGCTCTGCTCATGCATGGCCGCCGCCTGCAGGCTCAGGCCCATCTGCATGCCTCGAAACTGCGGCCATTCCTTCGTTCCGCCGAATTCTTCCACCTCGGCCAGCGCCGCGCCCATGCAGAGCAGCGCCGCGACGAGCCAGCACAGGATTTTTTTCATGCCGATCCCTCCCTCACAGATTATATCCTATCAGAAATACAGTGCTCGGACACGGAATGAGACAATATTTCCAAAAATATTTTCCCACACATTGCATTTGCTTTTCACAGTTCCTTTGTAGGATAATAGACTCATACAAAGGAGGTGAGCGCGATGCGCGCAGGATGGGTCCTTCTCTGGCTCAGCGCCGTTCCCGCCGCGCTGCTGCGCTTTGACCGGGCGGCGGCGCAGGCATGGCAGGAGGGCGGGCTGGTGCAGCTGCGTTCGGCGCTGGCCGCGCTGAGCTCCCGCTTCGCCTTCCCCCTTTGCGATCTGCTGTTTTTCGCCCTGTGCGCGTCGGTGCTGGGCTGCCTGCTCTCGCGCAGACGCGCTCCCCTGCCCTATCTCGCCGCCGGACTCGTGCTCTCGCTCAGCCTCACATGGGGCGCCCCCTGCGCCCTGAGCGAATCCGCACCGCAGCCGGACGCGCAGGAGCTCTTTGCGCTCTGCCTCGTGCTTTCGCAGGAAGCCGCCGATGTGCGGCCAGCGTCCCTCGCCTTTGACCGCGCACAGATCGCCCGGGAAGCCGCGCGCCTCTGCCAAAGCGCCGTCACCCCCAAGGCCGCGCTCTTTCCCGGGCTGATGAAGGCGCTGGGGCTGGCGGGCTGGTGGTCGCCGCTGACGTCGGAGGCCGTGGTCGATCTGAGCATGGGCGCGCTCAACCTGCCCTTCGCGCTGTGCCACGAGCTCATGCACGCCGCGGGCGTGGCCGGAGAGGCGCAGGCGCATTTTCTGGCCTATCAGGCCTGCATGCGCGGAGACGGCGTGTTCCGCTATTCCGCCGCGATGAACGCGCTCTGGCACGCCATGCGCGCGCTGCGCGCCATGGACGGCGCGGCGTGGGAGGAAGTGCTGGCGTGCATGGACGAGGCCGTGCTGCACGATCTCGCGCGCATGAACGGCCTGAGCGAGCCCGACGGCGGCCCCCTGCAGCGCGCGCAGGACCTTCTCACAGGCCTCTATCAGCATATCACCGGCTCCGAGCCCTACGACGCCTTCGCCGGCTGGCTCGCGCAGGAAAAATTTGCGTAGGAACATGCGTATTTTCTATTGACGCAGCGAAATGCGTGTGTTATAATACCCCTGCAAAGAGTTTTACACATGCCGGCTCGCTCAGCGCGGCATGCAGCAGGGAGGCTGGCCACATGACCTTCGCGGAAAAACTGCGTATGCTGCGTAAGGACAGGAGATTCACTCAGGCCGCGATGGCGCAGATGCTCGGCGTCAGCCCGCGCGCTTATCAAAATTACGAAGAAGGGAAGACCTATCCCAAGGACTCCTCCCTCTATCAAAAGCTCGCGTCCTTTTTTGACGTGACGGTCGATTTTCTCATGAACGAAGACGACGAGGGCGAGCTCGCCTCCGCCTCCGAGGCGCGCGGCAGCCGCAGCCGCATGCAGGCGCAGAAGATCCTGCTGGCCACGGAAGCCCTCTACGCGGGCGGTTCCCTCTCCGACGAAGACGAAGAGGCGTTTTACCAGCACATGCTGCGCATCTACGAGCACGCCAAGCAGCGGCGCGCCGAGGCCGAGCAGAAAAAATAACCCCCGCGCACAGCCCAAAAAACGCGACCCCCTCCGCCCGAATATGGGCCGAGGGGGTTTTTGTGCTTAAAAATCATAGATGCGCCGGTATTCCGCGCTCGGCTCGCCGTTTTCCTCGTGCAAAAGCAGCGGCGGCAGCCAGATGAGCCCTTCGCCGCCCTGCTTCACGCCTTCGATCAGCAGCAGCTTCGGCGCGCGTGAGGGCGTATCCTGCACGCAGCGGATGCGCTTGGGGGCGATGCGGTTTTCCTCCATGGCGCGCAGAAGGGCCATGGCCCGCGCCGCCGGGAACACCGCCGCAAAGCGTCCGCCCGTCTTGATGAGCGAGAACGCCGCGCGGCAAAGCTCGCCCGGCGTGCAGTCGCCATCCTGCCGGGCTGTGTTGATCTCCTCGATGGGGCTGCGCAGCGAAACCGTCGCGTCGTAATAGGGCGGGTTCGACACGGCGAGGTCGTATTGCTCGCGCCCGAAGACGGCGGCCGCCTCGCGCAGGTCGCCGCAATGCGCGCGAACGCGCTCCTGCATGCCGTTGAGGAGGATGTTCCGCTCCAGAATATCCGCCGCCCAAGGCTGCAGCTCCACGCAGTCCACGCGCGCGGCGGGCATGCGCGCGGCGATGAGCAGCGCGATCACTCCGCTGCCCGCGCCAAGATCGATCGCCCGCGTAAACCTGCGCGAGGCTGCAAAATCGCTCAAAAGCACGCTGTCCGTTCCGTAACGGAACTGTTTTTTCGGCTGGATCAGCCGCATGCCCGCGCGGCCGAGCTCCTCCATGGTCTCGCTGCGCGGGTCAAACCATTCCTTGCGCATCATACGAACTGAATATAGCGCAGCGGCACATAGCCGGTTTTTGTGCCCGTGCTCACGCGCGCCCACTGGCCCGCGATGGCGTAGGTGCGCAGCTTCGTGCCGTTGGAGAGATAGGCGATGCACGGGGAGTTCGAATCGCTGTCCGCCCGCAGGCCGAGCTTGCCCGAGGACGGGATGTTCACGCGCGCGTAGGCGTTCCAGATGATCTCCCCGCTCTCCTCCGGAGCGGGCGTGGGCGTGGGCGCAGGGGTCGGCGTCGGGGTCGGCGCGGGCGCGGGCGTTGCAGAGCCCGCCGCGGGCTTGAGATACTGGCGCAGCACATAGCCCTTCAGGCCGT
>JAUMYC010000200.1 GCA_030528845.1 Eubacteriales bacterium | reverse complement strand
GGAAGACGTGGCGCGCATGCTCGCGCTCATGGCCCTGCAGGACGTGTTCCGCGAGGACGCCTATGCCTCCCTCGCGCTCAACCGCCGCCTGCGCGAGAGCGCCGCGAGCCCGGACGATAAAAAGCTGGCTACGTTCATCTTCTATGCGGCGGTGGAGAACCGTCTGCTGATCACCTATATCCTCAACCAGTTTATCGAGCGCACGCCCGACCCGGTCGTGGAGGATATCCTGCACATCGCCATCGCGCAGCTGATGTTCATGGACCGCATCCCCGAGCATGCGGCGGTGGACGAGGCCGTGAAGCTGACGCGCCGCCTCGGCCGCGACGAACAGGCCGGCTTTGTCAACGGCGTGCTGCGCTCCCTTCTGCGCAAAAAGGAGGCCGGAGAGATCCGTCAGCCGGACGAGATCGAGCAGCCGGTCCGGCGCATGTCGATCAAATATTCCGTGCCGGAGCCGCTGGTCAAGCGCCTTGCGGACTGCTACGGCGAGGAATTCACCGAGGATATGCTGGCCTATAAGCCCGACGAGCGGCTCGAGAGCGTGCGTCCGAACTGGATGAAGATGGACGCGGCGCAGTTCAGGGCCTTTGCGGCAAAGAAAAACTGGGACGTGCGCGAGGGCAGCGTGCCGGGCGTGCTGCTGGTGCACGGCGCGGGAGACCTCGCCGGAGATCCGGATTACAGGCAGGGCAATTATTCCATCCAGGGCGCGGGCTCTATCTTGGCGGCGGAAGCCGTGGGCGCGAAGCCCGGCATGCAGATCCTGGACGCGTGCGCGGCCCCCGGCGGCAAGAGCTGCCTTCTGGCCGAGCGCATGATGGGCTCCGGACGCGTGCAGGCGTGGGATGTACACGCGCACAGGGTGGAGCTGATCAAGGCAGCCGCCGCAAGGCTGCATCTGGACAACGTGCGCCCCGCCGTGCGCGACGCGACGGTGTTCAAGAGCGACATGGAGTTCATGATGGACGCCGTGCTGGTCGACGCGCCCTGCTCCGGGCTTGGCGTGATGATCAACAAGCCGGACGTGAAATATCGCTATAAGGACGAGCAGATCGAAGAGCTCATGCAGCTGCAGAGGAAGATTCTGCACGCCTGCGCGCGCTATGTCAAGGTCGGCGGTACGCTGGTCTATTCCACCTGCACCGTCCTCCCCGAAGAAAACGCCCTGCAGGTCGAGCATTTCCTCAAGACCCACGGCGATTTCGTGATCGACGACGATCCCTCCTTCCTGCCGGAGCAGCTGCGCGCGCATTGGCACGGCGGCATGATCCAGCTGCAGGCCCACAGGGACGCCTCGGAGGGCTTCTTTATCGCGAAGCTGAAGAGAGTATGATCGATCTGATGTCCATGACCGCGCAGGAGCTCTCCGCCTTCTGCGCCGAGAGAAAATACCCATCCTTCCGCGCAAAGCAGCTCTATGCATGGCTGCGGCGCGGGGCGGATTTTTCCGAGATGACCAACCTTCCCGGCGCTATGCGCGAAGCTTTGGCCGGAGAGGCAGTCGCCGTGCCTGTGAAGATCATCGTCGAGCGCGTCTCGCAAAAGGACGGCACGGAGAAATATCTCTATGAGCTGGCCGACGGCAACCGCATCGAGGGCGTTTTGATGCACAACCGCCACGGGGATTCGCTGTGCGTTTCCACGCAGGTGGGCTGCCGCATGGGCTGCCGCTTCTGCGCCAGCACGCTCGAGGGCTGCGTGCGCAGCCTCACCGCCGGGGAGATCCTCGGCCAGTATACGGCGGTCGAGCGCAGGCTCAGGGAAAAGGACCCGGACGCGCGCATCAGCAATATCGTGCTCATGGGCAGCGGCGAGCCCTTTGATAATTACGACAACGTGGTCAAATTCCTGCGCAGGATGGCGGAGGCGGAATTCGGCGGCATTTCCATCCGCTCCATCTCCCTTTCCACCTGCGGCCTTGTGGACAGGATGCTGCGCTTTGCCGAGGAGGGCCTGCCGGTCACTCTCTCCCTCTCTCTGCACGCGCCCAACGACACCATCCGCAAACAGCTCATGCCCATCGCAAACCGCTATTCGATCGAGGAAACGCTCGGCGCGTGCAAAAACTACATCGAAAAAACGGGCAGGCGCGTGATCTTTGAATATTCCATGGTACACGGCGTGAACTGCTCGCTCAGGGACGCAGACGAGCTGGCCTCGAAGCTGCGCGGCATGCAGGTGCATGTCAACCTCATCCCCCTCAACGACGTGCCCGAGCGCGGGCTCAAGGGGCCGACGGCGCAGGAGGCCGAGGCGTTCCAGAGGCGGCTGGAGCAGAGGCATATTTCCGTCACCCGCCGCCGCAGCATGGGCGAGGATATCGAAGGAGCGTGCGGACAGCTTCGCAGAAGCGTCGGCGCAAAAACGGAGGAATAAACCAATGAAGGCGTATGTGCGTACAGACATCGGCAAATCGCGCCCGGTCAATCAGGACGCCTATTATCTGCCTGCGCAGGGCGAGCGCTTCGCCGCCGTGGCAGACGGCATGGGCGGCCACAGGGCCGGAGAGGTCGCCAGCCAGATCGCGGTCACGGAGTTTTCGCGCTGGCTGCGCTGGGCGGCAAAGCCCGATGAAGACGCGCTGAGCCATGCCGTGGCGGAGGCAAACCACGCCATTTATATGGAAGCAAAGCGCGATCCGCTCAAGGCGGGCATGGGCACCACGCTCACGGCCATCTGGATGGACGAGAGCGACGTGTATCTGGCGCACCTTGGCGACAGCCGCGCCTACCTCTACCGCAAAGGCGCGCTCATCCAGCTTTCCCGCGACCACAGCCTCGTGGGCGAAATGCTGGAAAAGGGCGTGATCACCTATAAGGAATCGCTCACGCACCCGCAGCGCAACTATATCACCCGCGCGCTGGGCACCGGCAAGAATGTCGAGCCGGATATCCTGCGGCTGGATTTTCAGCCGGGCGACGTGTGGCTGCTGTGCACAGACGGGCTGAGCAACAATATCTCCACCTACGAAATGGCGGCCATTCTGGCAAAGGCAGAGGGCTGGCAGGAAAAGCTGGAGGAGATGGTGCAGCTCTCTTTGGAAAGAGGCGGCAAGGACAATATCACGGCATTGCTGGTCACCGGCGAGGAGGACAGATAAATGACGGAACGCGTCCTGTCCGGCAGGTATGCGCTTCGTGAGATCATCGGGACCGGCGGCATGTCCATCGTCTATAAGGCGTGGGATTGCCAGCAGCGTCGGGAAGTAGCAGTGAAAGTGCTCCGCTCCGAATTCACCAACGACGAGGAATTCGTGCGGCGCTTCACAAACGAAGCGCATGCTGTTTTGCAGATGCATCATCCGAATATCGTGGATATATACGGGCTCGGCCAGGACGAGGACACCCGTTATATCGTCATGGAATTCGTAAACGGCGTTACGCTCAAGGAGATGATCCGCCAGGAAGGGCCGATCCGCTCCCGCCGCGCCGTGCAGATGGCCATCCGCATCCTTGCGGCGGTCGATCATGCGCATAAGAACCACATCGTACACCGCGACATCAAGCCGCAGAACATCATGGTCAACGCGGATTATATCGTCAAGGTGACGGATTTCGGCATCGCCCGGGCGACCAACAGCGACCGCACGCCCGTGGACGTGCCGATGATGGAACAGGAGAGGCCGCAGGCCAAAAATGTGCTGGGCTCGGTGCATTATTTCTCGCCCGAGCAGGCCTCCGGCCAGACGGCCGACGAAAAGAGCGATCTGTATTCCGTGGGCGTCGTGCTCTATGAAATGCTCACGGGCAAGGTGCCCTTCGACGGCGATTCGCCCGAGGACGTCGCCATCAAGCATGTGCGCGAAATGCCCGCGCCGCCCAGCTCCATCAAGCCGGATCTGAGCCGCGCGCTGGATCTGGTCATCTCCCGCGCATTGGAGAAAAACCCGAAGCTGCGCTATCACACCGCGGCGGAGATGGCCGCGGACCTCAAACGCGCCCTGAACATGCCCGACGGCAGCTTTTTCCAGCCCGCGCAGCCGGAGGAGGAACAGAGCGAGCCCAAGCCTCTGCAGCAGTACAGCCGCAGGACGGTCCTGCTCTTTTTCAGCTGCGCCGCGGTGCTCTGCGTGATGGTCGGCGTGCTGTTTTTGACGCGCGGGTATCTGCGCAGCATGCAGAGCACGCTGGAGATCCCGCAGGTGACGCAGATGCACATCGAAGATGCGGCGGAATTCCTCAAGCAGCAGGGCATCCCCTATACCATCGA
>JAUMYC010000199.1 GCA_030528845.1 Eubacteriales bacterium | reverse complement strand
GGTAGAGCACATCGTTCACATCGATGGGGTCACTGGTTCGAGTCCAGTACAGACCACCAGATAACGCCAAGTATAGCAGAATGATTCTTGCTGTACTTGGCGTTTTTTTATTTTCTCCGCAGCAATTCGACAGGAGGATGCAAATGAACGCGACGCAGAAGGAAATTCTGGAGCATTGGTATGCGTGGATCTACGAGCAGCAGGAGGACGAGGCGGAGCTGACCGCATACCTCCTGCGGGAATTGGGCGACAAGCCGCTGAAGATCATCGAGGCCGCCTGCGGCGGGGGAAAGCTGTGCGTGCCGCTGGCGCAGGCCGGGCACGACGTGACCGGGCTCGACCGGGACGAGAGCATGCTGCGCATCGCGCGTGAAAAGGCAAAGGACCTGCCCAACCTGCACATCCGGCAGGCGGACCTGCTCGCCGCGCCCTGGGGCAAGGGCTTCGACGCGGTGCTCCTCGGCTCAAACCTGCTGGTGAACATCGTGACCGACCGCGACTACAAGCGCGCGCAGAAAAACCTGCTCGAACGGGCCTATGAAGCCCTGCGCCCCGGCGGCAGGCTGCTGCTCGACTTTGACTGCCCGCTCGACCTCGACGCATGGCAGCCGGCCCGCGAGGAATGGGTCTGCTTCGAAGGCACGGACGACCGCGGCGTCTATGGGCGCTACGTCGTGATCGACGGCACGGCGAACGACCGCACGCGCGTCGTCACCGGCCGCCGCCGCTATGAGCTCTTCCCCGCGCAGGGCGAGCCCTTCGTGCACTACACGGAGAGCTGGAAAACCTTCCCGACGATCGAGGAGGTGTGCGGCTGGCTGTACAGGATCGGCTTTCGGGTGGAAGCCGTCATGGGCGGCTGCAGCGGCGAACCCTTCGACGCAGAGCACCGACGTGCCGTGATCCGGGCGAGCAAGCGCGCGCTCTGAGCGCGCCGACGCACGAAAAAGAACAGGCCTCCCGCTTGGGAGAGCCTGTTCTTTCTTCATATTTTGTTATTGTCCCTGTGCGGCCTGCCGTCAGTCCTTTTTCCAGAAAAAGCTGACGAGGCAGAACAGACCGGCCGCAAACACCAGCGCGCTCACCGCCAGATGCAGCCCCCACATGCCGCCCAGCTTCAGCGCGGCGTTGGTCAGATAGCCCCACAGGCCGAACCCGCCGCAGAAGACGGCGCAGATGCCGCCGAGAGGCCACGCGGGCTTGATCAGCGCGAACGCTACGCCCAGCGCGCCTGCGACCAGCTGCAGCGCGGGCATACCGTACACCTTCTGCACGGTCCATTCCTCACCCAGCGTGCTCTGCAGATACGTCGTGACGTCGGGGTGTTCGCGCGGCATCCAGACGAACGAATTGACCGAGCAGGAGGCCTCGCCCGCCTCGCCGGTGAAGCTCCAGAAGGGCAGGAACTGCAAAACGAGCATGACCAGCATGAGCGCGGCGCACAGCCACGAGATAAGATTGCGTTTGTTCTCCATAAAAAAACCTCTCCTTTTGTTTGTCCTGTGTCCGGAGAGGATAGTACCGCACGATCTTGCCGGAAAAATGGCGGCATTGCAGAAAAATTCCGGGTTGATTCTGAACCTTTCCGAGGTTATGGACGCAGTATGGCAAAGAGGAAGCAAATGCAAAGCGCCGGTAAGCCCCGCAGGGCCTGCCGACGCTTTTCGTTTGCAATCGTTCGCAATTTATCCCGTTGTCTTCCCCTCTCCCCCTGCCATGCGCCTGCGATAATCGCGCGGAGAGATGCCGCACATGCGCCGAAAGACCGTGGAAAAATAGTTGGAATTGGCAAAACCGAGATGATCCGAGATCTCCTGCACGGTCATGCGCGTGCTCGTGAGAAAGACCTTCGCCATATTCGTGCGCATGGTGTTGATATACGTCCGATACGAACAGCCCGCATGCTTTGAAAACAGATGGCTGATGTGGCTGACCGAGCAGCTGAACTCTTCCGCAAGGTCTTCCAGAGAATAATCGGTATCGTATTCATAGCGCAGCTTCTGCGTGATGCGGTTGAACAGATGGGAAGAAGCGGTGTCCTGCGGCGGAAAATGCGCGTTCATCTCATCCAGATACATCAAAAGCAGCGTGAGCATATGCACAAGCGGCTTGATCAGCGTCTCCAGAGAAGAAAACGACGGCGGCTCGTCCTTGAGAATGGCGTAGAGATTTTGCATGTCCGCGAGCGCTATTCCATATTTTTTGCTGATCTTCGGCATCTGCGCGGCTGTTTTGGCCGGGTCTCCCTTATAGCCGGAGACCGATATGAAGCCGCGCCCGCCGCCGTGCGCATGTGGGATGGGGAAGACATATTCGCCCACGCCGGCCCAGCATGTGCCGAAAAACGGCTTTTCGCCGATGTTTTCAAACAGCTTTACCTGCCGCAGGCGGCACTCCTCCTGGCTGTCTTTGCATTGCTTTATACAAAGGCAGTACGGCAGGAGATGATGGTTATAGCGATGGAGATTTGTAACGAAGGAATCGACCAGAGTGTCGAGCTGATGAATGGATACTGTCAGCCCTTTTTCAACGGTGAGAAAGGTCATATACTTGCTCAGATCGTTCATCAGTTCTTTAATGCGAACGTCATATTTCGGCTGTTCCATTCTTCGCAGTCTCCTTCCTTTTTCATCTCAACGTAAATATAGAAGGATTTCCGCAGACGCGCAACGGATTTGCACAAAAGAGAAGAATTTGAGCCCAAAAAGGAAGATATAAGCTTTCATCAAAACGAAAAATGCGTCCATCAGTACACATAAATCCCGAAAGTTTTCGACGCTTATGTAAAAACCCGTGCACGAAATGAAAGAAAGTAAGTGGTAAATCGGATGCTATGTTAAATTCTGTGTGCTATACTGCAAATATAATAGCAGCGTTTGGGGGCGTGCGCGCCCGCAGCAGCACGAATGCAGAAGAGGAGGAGATCGAATTGAGTGCACAGGCAGGCGTTCTTGTCGGCCGCAAAAGAACTCTCGGCGACAGGATCTGGCGCTCGCTCAGGAAATACTGGCCGTATTATCTGATGCTGCTTCCCGGCATCGTATGGTATATCATTTTCTGCTACACGCCCATGTACGGCGTGACGCTGGCCTTCAAGAACTTCAAGATGAAAAAGGGCATCCTCGGCAGCCCGTGGATGGACCCGCTCTTCGGCAATTTCATGGAGTTCTTCCGTTCGCCCTATTCCATGCGTCTTCTGCGCAACACGCTGATCATGAGCGTGACGAAAATGGTGTGGGCGAAGGTGGCGGCGGTCGGCCTTGCGCTGGTGCTCAACGAGTGCCGCAAGAGCTGGTACAGGCGCATCGTGCAGACCGTTTCCTACATGCCGCATTTTCTCAGCTGGGTCGTCATTTACGGCATCGTATATCTGTTCTGTTCCGAAAGCCAGGGCTATATCAACAAGGCCATACGCCTATCGGGCGGACAGACGATCCCGTTCCTTTCCTCGAACGATTATTTCCGCCCGCTGGTCTATATTTCCCACATCTGGAAGGGAACGGGCTACAGCACCATCATCTATCTTGCTGCGATGACCTCCATCGACGTGACGCTGTACGAAGCGGCGCAGGTAGATGGCGCGGGGCGCCTCAGGCGCATCTGGCACATCACCCTGCCCGGCATCCGTTCCACCTTCATCATGCTGAGCATCATCTCCGTCGGTTCCATCCTCAGCGCCGGCTTCGATCAGATCTACGTATTTTACAACGAGCTGGTGTATGAGACGGGCGATATCATCGACACCTACGTCTATCGCGCCGGTCTGGAAGATATGCGCTTTGGCCTTTCCACTGCCGTGGGCCTGTTCAAGAACGTCATCGGCTTCTTCCTGGTCTGGGGCACAAACCGCCTTGCGCAGCGTTGGGAGGAAGGCATATGGTAAACAAGAGTGCTGTTCCGGCCAAGCCGCGCCGGAGTTATATGACCGCCACGACCGGCGAAAAGGTGTTCGACGCGTTCATCTATCTCATTCTGGCCGTGTGCTTCCTGCTGTATCTGTTCCCGCTTTTGTATGTGCTGCTCGCCTCCGTCACGCCCTATAAGGACGTCGTAAAGGCAAGCCTCGTCATCATCCCGAGCGAGATCACCTTTGAAGGCTATCATTTCATCTTTGAAAACTCCAACATGGTGCAGGCGTTCGGCAACACGGCCTTTGTCACCATCGTCGGCACGGCGATCTCCATGGTCGTTTCCATCCTGATGGCGTTCCCGCTGAGCAAAAATGAGCTGCCCCGCCGCAGCCT